>NZ_JAAHGU010000038.1:0-56383 GCF_010692685.1 Okeania sp. SIO2F5
GTAAACAATTTCAAGCTATAAACTGTAAATTATCAATACCATTACAGACATCCTTAAAACTTTAAGGTTTAGCGATCGCCTAATTTATGAAAAATACAGCTCATACAGTTACTTTTATATTACATTGCAAATATCTATGTAACATGTAAAGATGCCAGCGCTCATTGCTATATTTATCAAGTTAAGCATGAATTGTTATCAGATTATCTAGTCTCAGAATTGAAATATCCTTCAATTAAAATGAAACTTGTTTAACTTGAATAGCTGAAGTTTTTTTAATTAAAACTCAAGCGATCGCACAAAACTATTAGTGAAGATCGCCAAAATTACTATGCACTATATATAGTGTCTTTGCGTAAGTCCTGATAATTTCAATTTCCACCAATCTTCTAATAAAGTGTACAACACAGGAACTACAATTAAACTCAACAAAGTAGAAGTAATTAACCCTCCAATAATTGCCACAGCTAAGGGTTGTCGTAATTCTGCTCCTGCTCCTAATCCCAAGGCGATCGGCAACATTCCTAACACTGTCGAACTTGTTGTCATTAAAATGGGTCGCAGTCGCACCAACCCAGTTTGCAAAATAGCTTGTCTGCGCTCTAACCCTGACTGACGCAGTTGATTAATATAATCCATCAATAACAAAGCATTTTTATCCAGTAAACCGAGGAGAAAAATTAGACCGAGTAGGGAAATAACGCCAAAATCACTCTGAGTAAATAATAATCCTAACATTGCCCCCACAATAGACAAAGGCAAACACAAACCTACTACCAAGGGTTCTAAAAATCTACCAAAAAGTAACACTAAGACCGTCAACATACATACAACAGAGAAACCTAAAGTCACAAAAAAACTACCAAAGACTTCCCCAACTCTCAAAGAATCTCCACCTAAGTCTAATTTGACACCTGGAGGTAAAATTGGTTGAGCTATTTCTACTGCTAAATCTATAGCATTTCCTAATCCTAAACCCTCAGAGAGATTAGCTGTAATATAGATAACCTGCTTTTGACTGCGATGAGTTATTTCCATGGGGTTATCGAAATTATTATACTGAGGCGCAATAGTTAAATCGACAAATCCTGGTAATTTGGCAATTTGAGTTTGAATTTTTTGAGCTGTATTGTAGATAATTTCTCGATTATCTCCTAATAACATTACCTCAAAAGGTTTTCCGGCACCAGTCTCAACAAATGGAATATCCTCCACACTAACACTAATATTTTTTAACTCAGATAAAGCTTTACGAGTTTGCTTTTGTATTTGGGCAGTAGTGAGCGATCGCTCTTTTTTGAGTTTTACATATATTTTACCACGATTTGGTTCGCCTTGGAAACCTGCAATACTAAAAACTGATTCTACTTCTGGGGAGGATAAAACAATTTCCTCGATATTTTGCGCTACTCTACGAGATTTTCTTAATAAGATCCTAGTGGGAGATTGAGTTAGACCGCTAATCCAATTAAATGCTCCTTCAGGAAAAATTGAGTTATTGGCAGGTGCTTGATTTGCTTGGGGTGGAGGAAAATTTTCAGTATTTTTCGCAAAATTAGGTAGAGGGTAAGTGTAGGTAATATTAAATTCTCCTCGGTCTAGTTGGGGTACTAAACCTTTAGGGATTAGAGGAATCATTGCCATACCAAGGATGAAACTGAGTAAAGCTATTGCTATGACAACTTTTCGATGGTCTAGGGACCAGTTAAGTAATTTTTGGTATTGATGGGATAAAGTGTTCTCCCACTTTTGTGTTTGATTTAATAAATTATCTTGTTTCAAATAACTTTTGACTTCATTATTATTTTCTTCTAACTCTTGACTTCTGACTTCATCATAATTTCCTTCTGACTTCTGACTTCTAATTGGTGTTTGATTTAATAAACCATCTTGTGTCAGATAACTTTTAACTTCATTATTATTTCCTTCTGCCTTCTGCCTTCTGCCTTCTGCCTTCTGCCTTCTGCCTTCTGACTTCTGACTTCTGACTTCATTTAACCACCACACTGCTAATACTGGGGATAAAGTGCGGGCGACTAATAAAGAAATTAATACTGCGGCGGAAACTGTTAAACCAAAGGGTTGAAAAAATTGACCAAGGGTATCCCCCATAAAAGCGACTGGGAGAAATACTGCGGCAATAGTGCAGGTAGAAGCAACAACAGTTAAACCTATTTCATCAGTACCATTGATGGCCGCTTGTTTGGGAGTTTCTCCTGCTTCGAGATGTCTGGCAATGTTTTCCACATCTACAATAGCATCATCAACAATAATTCCAATTATTATTGCTAAGGCAAGGAGGGTAATAGTTTCTAGGTTAAATCCAAATATTGCCATGACAATACAAGTACCTAATAGAGAAATAGGTATTGCTAAAGCTGTAATTATGGTGGCAGGGAAATTCCGTAAAAATGGAAAAATGACTGCTACTGCTAGAATAATTGCTAATAATAAAGCATCAATAGTAGCTTGGGTTGCTTCCTGAATATAGTCTGCTTGAGTTTCTGCTAAGGCGAGTTTTATTTCTGGCAAGTCAGACTGCATTTTTGCTACAGTTGCTTCTACTTTACTTACAGCTTCTAAAGTATTGGCATCAGCACGTTTTACTACTTGGAAAGCTATGGCATTTTTATGATTGAAACTGACTAAAGTTGGGAAAGTGTTAGGGAGCAATGTGTCAGTATCTTTTTGTTTTAAGGAAGCGTCACCAAGTAGGTTGACTTTTAAAACTTCCGGTAATTTTGAAATAGTAGGAATAATTTGATTTTGAGCAATGGCAGTTAATTCTCTGAGAGTTTTACTGTCACTAATAATGGCGTAGCTAATTGCTGCTGACTCATTGAGGTCAAGACTGATTATGTCTAAATTAGTTTCTGGAGGGAGAGGTACTTGTTTGAGAGCAGTTTCCACATCTGCTGTTGCTGATTTTAAATTGTTTAGGGTAGTAAAAGCTATGTTGATAACTGCTTGACCTGGATATGTTGAGGAGCGTAATTCATACATCCCTTTTGTTTCGAGGATTTTAACAGCTTTTTCGATGGGAGTTGTAATTTGCGTTTCTGTTTCGATAGTATTGTCAAAATTTGCTGTTGCTTGTACTACCACTACTGGAAAACTGACTTCTGGAAATAAGCCATATTTGAGACTACTAAAGGCAAAAAAACCTGCTATTACTACACTTAACCAAAAACAAATAGTTAACCATGGTTTAGCGATCGCCCATCTGGAAATATTCCAGCGCTGTCGTAGATTTTTTGCTGTAGATTGTTTCATTTTTGAGCGTTGCTGAATTAGTGTACCATATTAATCTTAAATTACTTAGGAGTCAGGAGTCAGGAGTCAGGAGTCAGGAGGGAATAAAGAAAGAGAAAATTTTTGCTCGCCCTCTTATCCGGACATGATATCATATCTCAAATCAGCAACGCCAAAAATCCTATTAGCCAATCTTAATAATTTTCTGATAATTTTCACCAGAGATACAGCGCTTCCCGTTGCCCGTGAGGTACACCCCGAAGATGGCTAGATTGCCTCACTACAATATTTTCATCATTTACCCTGTACCTCATTTGCCCGAAATATGCTGTAAGTATTAATTTTTGAATTACCGAAAAATTTTGGTTTAAAGCTTCCCCTTTTAAGGGGATAATAAGCGGTCGAGGGATGGCGATCTTCGGAGCGGGTCTGCAAGAACGGGTCTCCTCGCCATATCCAATCGACCAAGAGAAGAAAAATTTTCCTTTGAATCAATCCTATCCGTTTTCAAGGAGAGGTAATTATTAATTATTAATTATTAATTATTAATTGTTGAACATATATCACCTAATTTATTAACTCTTCAGCACAAATCTCTCCAACTTCTATTAATTCTTCTGGCGCTTCCTCCTTTGCTGCTTTGTTCATTAATTTCTGAAATTTTTCTAAGGTATATTTAGATTGAAACTGATTCAGGGTACAATCACATAGCGTTTCAGCTTGTTCTGTTGATAATCCTTTTGTCACAGCATTAATTTTACAACTTGCTTGATAAACCTCCGTAAAATCTTGAGGATATTCGTTTTGAGATAGTAATTTGGGAGTTTGACTTTTTGCTTCACTCACCAGTAAACTACAGTAAGCTATACTTACCAAGGTTAATAAAAAAACAGTAATTAAAGGTTGTTGTTGGCAGCTAATTTTCATCCTAAGAATTAGTCCTTTGTTAGACCGGAAAGAGAGGATATTTTATAATAATTACTTAAGCTAAATTGTGTAAATTTTTTGATAATTAGGAAACATTTTTTTGATATTTTATATATGTTAAGTAACCTCAATCTATTATTGATTATTGCTGTATAATTATCCATCAACTGACAACTTTTTAGAGTAAATTTCAATTATAAAATGGGGGAGGCGATCGGGTAATAGAAAAAATAAAATTTTTCTCAAATCTCTTAACCTCATGCCTAAATTATAGTCATTAGCAGTAAGATATTAGCTTTTAATTTTTTTGCTTAATATAGAGCAAAAATGTAGTCTAGTTAATGTACTTAATCAATATGCAAAACCCTATTATATTGTCAATTTATCTTTTTCTTTTGGGTTTAATACCCGGCCATCTAAACGGTGTTTACAATTGCTTGGGGTTTGTAGACACAAAGTAGCTTGTCGAACACTGTCGCTATCCACTTTTTCCTTTTTTATTCTTGCTTCTTCCTTTTTCCTTCTTCCTTCTTCAATACTTAATCTAACCAAATTTCCCACCAAGAGCCAGACTTAGATTCCGATGACTCTACCTCTTTAATCCTGTTAATTTTTTCCCCTTGATGAATCTTACCTGCTGCTTGTTCGGCTGCCTCTTCTTTACTTCCTGCTTCGACTATTATATCCCTACGATTAAGAGTGACACGATATTTCATATTTTTTTTACCTCATATAATCTACAATAAGAACTTTACCATAATTTTATAACATCATATAGATAAACCGGATTTATGTCACCAAAAACCCGGTTTTCCAATTTTTTTAAGTTTGTTCTCTGATTTTTTTCTATATCTGAGATAGGGGTAGATTTAAGCATAAATATTTCTGTTAAGTAGAACATTCTCGATCTATAAATATACCCCTACAGTTTTTTATGAGAATAATCATCTGGACATGATGTTAAACAGGTTTAGTTAAGTTAGAACAATAACTATCATTTACTACTACAGAATTAATATTTATAGGCTCGATATCTGATGATTCTGGTATCCACCGATTTGTAGGATGAAAGACTACCTTTTTACAAACAACCTGAGTATTACTTAAAGACGCATAATCCCAAGTAAAAATTTCTGGGTCTCTAATATTTGCATTAGCGGGCACTTTAACTAATGCACTTAGCAAGACTAACTCCAGGGTTATCAAAGCAACAATTGCGTATTTTAACATAGACCTCCTAAACTGATTTTGTGAATAATTAATTTTCAGATAATAGTTTGATTCTTATTCCAATTATCTCATAATTTTTCTGAGAGTGTCAAGAACTTGGGAGGAGTCAGGAGTCAGGGGTCAGGAGTCAGGAGAGAAGAATAAAGAGGAAGAACAGGAGAAAGTTTTTTATCACTAATTATCAGGACATGATATTACTGAATAATTAAGGTTTAAAGGTTATTATTTGAAGAATAAATAAGAACAAAAAATATTTTTGCTCATCCTATCCCTTTTAAGCAAAGGTAATTATTAATTGTTAATTTTAAAAAGCCTTTTATGAGGGAATGCTGCGCAACCAGATACCTAATTCTATGCACAATTTTTTAGGTTGATAAATGATGGGAATTTCAAAATAGATGATTCCCGTTTTTCTTGGGATACCTATAGTATTGTTTTTCAAGGATTTATGATTTCAACAACTTTCGCTCAACTTCAGGCAAAATATCCCTACTATCAAGAAGTATTTCAGCGACTTTATCAAAATTATCAAGTTGTTCCCTGTTCCTCTTCTTTTCGATTTAAATAGCAGAAGGTAGAAGGTAGAAGGAATGTCTGAGTTTTAAGCTTTTGATCTGTTCGCGCTCTTTGCTTCAACTACTATACTTATGCAAGACTTCAATAATTAAGTAGTTAGTATAATTCAATAACGTTAAGAGCGATTATTAGCAAGTAAGTGTATATTATTCTTATGTTTACTACTCCCCCACTCCCCCATTCCCCAACTCCCCTTTCTTCCTCTAATACCTACGATTAATTCTATCTCTAGCAGCTACTCCTAAAAAATATTCTATAGGTTGCTCCGAATTAGAAACAACTACAAATTGATAATAACCAGAGGTTAGAGTTTGACCCCTCCATAGATTTATATTTCGATCTTCTACTAATGCTCTAGACCTACCACGATACTTTTCAGGAGGATAAATAGATAAGAAAACTTCTGGAGAATTAACTCGTAACCTGACGCGTAAAATTTGGTCTGCTTGTATCCATGCTAAATAAATTTTACCTTCTCCTGGTTGTAAATTACCATTCACAACTTCTCTAAATGAACCTGGTGTAAAACGAATTTCTTCTAAAGATTTTCTACTTTGTAAAGCTTTCATTGTATCGGTAGCGATCGCTTGCCAAATTTGACCCATGGGTAAACCAATTATGTTTTTTCCACGGGGTTGTTCTGAGAATAAATAAAAAAATCTAGCATCGGTTAGATCGTTAAAAGCTGTACTACTAATGTTTAATCTACTAAGTTGAGACTTCCATCGATAAATATCATCTTTACTATAATTTCCTAATCTACGACGAGCATCTAAACTTAGTGTTTCTAGTTTGTTAAGTAACTGGTTTGCTATTTCATACCACCGCCACTTCCATAATTTATCTTCTGAAGTTTCATCACTCAAAGTTTGCCCTTTTTTTTGAGGATATTTAGCGTAGAAAAAGTCATCTACTAAAGGAAAAAAGAAAGACTCTTCAATGCCAGATTTTTGGAGGCGATCGCTCAATTCTTGGGGTTTCTCTTTGATAATTTTATCTTTTTGATTAGAGTTGTATTCTAACCAAAAATTACCAGCTACCCAACCTATTCCTCCCATACTAAATATTGTTACTAATACTAATAAAATTGTTGACCAAATTGAAAATTTTTGAGTGTTATTAGTCGCAACTGGAATTTGGGAAACTGGTGTTGTTGTGACATTGGAGATTTGATCTGCGGTAATAGGTTGAGTGGGGATGACATTTGGCGCTGCTTGGGTAGGTGCTAGGTCAGTGCTAGAAGCAAAATTTTCAAGGTCTGCTATAACTTGACTAACTGTAGAATAGCGATCGCTTGGTTTAGGAGCTAACATTTTATCTAGCACATTACCTAAATTTGGACTAATGCTAATTATCTTGCGCCAGTTAAAGGTTAAATTGTAAGGATCTATTAAAAAAGAGGGTTCTTTTCCTGTCAGTAATACTAAGACTGTTGCTGCTAAAGCATATAGGTCGCTGTTAGCATTGATCATTCCTAGTCGCATTTGTTCGTCTGGTGCATATCCGACTTTTCCCAACCTTGTTGCTTGGTGCAAAATACCATGAGCATATTCAGATACTACTTTTGTTGCTGTTTCTTTGACTCCACCAAAATCTATTAATACTGGCAGTTTATCGGAGCTTCGCAGAATGATATTATCTGGGGAAATGTCGCGGTGAATAACTCCCAAGTTATGAATATATTCTAAGACTGGTAATATTTGGAGTAAAAATTTTGTTACTTCTGTTTCGCTAAAAAAAGTGCCTTGACGTTTGCGGTTTTCTAGCAAAGCACGATAAGTTTTACCTTCTACATAATCTTGTACTAAAAATAGGTATCCTTCTCCATCTAATTTAAAGCGAAACATTTCTCGGAACCCGGGTATTTGTGGATGTCGCAATTTGTAAAGTACCCCTGCTTCTCTTTCAAATAATTCTTGGGATTTTTGTAAGGCATAACTACCGTGTACTTGGGGGGCAAATTCTTTGAGTACACAGGGTTCTTGGAAACGATGGTTATCTTCTGCGAGGTAGGTGCGTCCAAAACCACCATGTCCCAATTGTTTGACTATTTTATAGCGGTTAGTGAGTATTAGTCCGGGATATATAGGGTTATTCATAAACAGGGATTATGGTTAGTTTTGGTCCAAGTTAGGGTTATTTCATTATATTTAAGTTGAACTTTCCGTTACAAAAATCGAAATTATAGGTTTAGGGGTATAAAGGTTAAGGATAATTTAATTCTGTTAAAAATCAGAGGTTATATTTAATTTAATCTATTATCTCTACAGGGTAGCTGATGATGTGACTGTGATAGTGGTTTTAACTAATTACCTTAAGTTCGTAATTTTGATTTATTAATCATTGGGATTTATGAATTTATGAAAATAGTTGAAAAGTAATTTTATTATTGGCATAAACTAATTTCTCAATGATTGACTGCTTTGTTTCCTAAACTGGTGAGGTATGAAAATCAATTTATCGGCTTTTCCCATTTTGTGAAGCACTCGGATGTGAGTGTTGATATTTTCAATATGTTGCGTATGTCGCAATAGTCATTTCATTTTATGAAGCTCCAAAATGACTACTTTGTTTCCCCTGACTGGTGAGGTGCGAAAATCAATTAATCTGCTTTTCCCATTTTGTGAAGCACTCGGATGTGAGTGGTGATATTTTCAATATGTTGCGTATGTCGCAATAGTCATTTCATTTTATGAAGCTCCAAAATGACTACTTTGTTTCCCCTGACTGGTGAGGTGTGAAAATCAATTAATCTGCTTTTCCCATTTTTTTCTTCTATATCCCCTATTCCCTATTCACTATTCCCTGACTTCTGCAAGAAGTCTAATTTTCTGGATTTGTAATTTCTCCCATAAACAAAATAGTGCCAGAATTATTATCTCTAATGGCAAAAAAGAAAGGACGATTAACTAACATATCGACAGTTATTACTTCACTTTCCAATGTTATTATTACACTGGTAGTTGCTGCTGCTTCTGTTCCAGTTTCATTCACTTCAACAAATGTTTTATGCTTAACTTCACTGATAAATAACTTCTCACGACTCATTCCAGAGAAGTCTGCTCTTCCACCTTGAAAAGCTATTTGCATTCCTAAAGATTTCAACATATTATTGAGAGTCACTTCATATTCATTTTTAAACGTTGGCAAACCTAAATTAACTTCGTAACTTTCAAACTGTTTCATCCAATTTTCCCAGTTTTTTTGATTCAACACTTGATAAAATCCCTCTAAACTGACTTGTTCCCTGGGGAGAAATATATACATACTAACCAGACCTTTTTTATAGGGCAAACTCACTGCCTGAAAATATTGATTCTCGTAATATAAATGTCTTGACGATTGGAACATAATTGGATGTTGTTTTTGAGTTCCATTGGCTAAATAAAAAGGCATATCTTTAGTAGAATATTCAGAAAATTGTTCTTCCCAATTGCCATGAAAATAAATAGCATTTAATAACACCATGACATCCTCGGGTTCGAGTTTTTGAATAATTTTCTCAATTTTGCCTTCAGTTTTGTCTTTTACCCAATTATTGATAATTTCTGGAGTTTTCGGATTTTTAAAGTCAATTTCTCTTACTTGACTCTGATAAATTTCTTGGTTTATTTGTAGAAAGTTTTGCTCAAAAGGTATTCCGATTTTAGTCCATATTTAGTTAGAAATATTTAATTTAATTTCTGAATTTAAACTCTCTAAGAAATTTCCTAATTGTTGATTTGCTTGATTTATTTCCTCTAAATTCATTCCCTCAAAATTTAAAGTTTTAGCCATAAATTCTTGAGTTTTTCCCGCAGCGCCATTGTAGGTCATTGATAGGGCGATCGCTATACTGCTCGGTGAGATAAAAATATTTTCATTTATCTGTGATTTATGAATTTCTGAAAATAGTTGAAAGACAAATTTGTTATTGGCAGAAACTAATTTCTCAATCATGTCTATATATCTAAATTTTTGCTAATACAATCATACCAAATTCAAATAATTATTTACTATTTTGCTGCTCTGAATTTAGTAAAAGTATGAAAGCTAATATAGCAATCTCATTTCAGTTGTAATATTTTGGTGGTAGGGGGTTTCATGTTGCAGAGCAAAACGGCCTTTTCCTAGCACAAAGCTCCACTAAGGCCATAATTAATTATTAATTGTTAATTGCTGAATCTTAGTTTTCTGGATTTGTAATTTCTCCCATAAACAAAATAGTGCCAGAATTATTATCTCTAATAGCAAAAAAGAAGGGACGATTAACAAACATATTTAAACTTGTTACCATAGCACTTAATGCTATCATAGTTATACTGGTAGCTGATGCTGCTTCTGTTCCTGTTTCATTCACTTCCACAAATGTTTTATGTTTAATTTCATCAATATATAACTCTGGAGGAATAGGACGAATTCGAGAAAAATCTGCTTTCTTTCTGTCAAAAGCTATTTCCATTCCCAAAGCTTTTAATATGTCATTGAGGGTAACTTCATATTCATTTTTAAATTTGGGTAGAGTTAATGTGACTCCTTGAGATTCAAACTTTAGCATCCAATTTTCCCAATTTTCTTCATTTAAAGTTTGATGGAATTTTTCTAATCCTATTTCTTCTTTGGGGAGAAATACATACATACTGACGCGACCTTCTCCGTAAGGTAAACTAATGGCTTGAAAAGTTTGATTTTCATAATATGAATATTGAGATAATTTGAACATTGTTGGATGTTGTTTTTCCATTCCATTAGATAGATAAAAAGGCTGCTCTTGGGTAGAAAAATTATCAAATTATTTTTGCCAGTTTCCTTTAAAATAAATAGCATTTAACAATACCATGACTGAATCACGATCTAGTGTTTCAATTATTTTATCAATTTTGCCTTTGGTATTATCTTTTATCCACTTATTGATAATTTCTGGAGTTTTCGGATTTTTAAAGTCAATTTCTCTTACTTGACTCTGATAAATTTCTTGGTTTATTTGTAGAAAGTTTTGCTCAAAAGGTATTCCGATTTTAGTCTATATTGAGTTAGAAATATTTAATTTAATTTCTGAATTTAAACTCTCTAACAAATTTCCTAATTCTTTGTTTGCTTGATTTATTTCTTCTAAACTCATTCCCTGAAAGTTTAAAGTTTTAGCCATAGCTTTTTGAGTTTTTCCCCGAGCGCCATTGTAGGTCATTGATAGGGCGATCGCTATGCTAATGGGTGAGATAAAAATATTTTCATTTGCCTGGGATTTCTGAATTTATGAAAATAGTTGAAAGGCAAATTTGTTATTGGCAGAAACTAATTTCTCAATCATGTCTATATCTCCGATTGTAAGCATTCATTTGCAAAAATACTTTTTTCCTATATATTCCCTGTTGCCTGTTGCCTGTTGCCTGTTGCCTAAAAGCGATAAATTTTTGGCTTTATTCACTCATTGAGATGCACCCTAATTTTCTGGATTTGTAATTTCTCCCATAAATAGAATAGTGCCAGAATCATTCTCTGTAATTGTCAAAAAGAAGGGACGATCGACTAACATATCAACAGGTATCTCTGCACTTCTTACTCCCATAGTTATACTGGTCGCTGCTCCTGCTTCTGTTCCTGCTTCATTAACTTCCACAAATGTTTTATGTTTAATTTCATCTATATATAACTCTGGTGGAATAGGACGCATCCCAGAAAAATCAGCATTATTTTTGTTAAAAGCTATCTCCATTCCTAAAGATTTCAACGCATCATTGAGGGTAATTTCATATTCGGTTTTAAATTTTGGCAAGCCTAGATTTACTTTACAATAGTCAAATTGCAGCATCCAATTTTCCCAGTTTTCCTCATTTAAAATTTGATAAAATCTGTCTAATCCTACTTTTTCTTTGGGAAGGAATATATACATACTTACTCCTCCTTCTCCATAGGGTAAACTTACTGCCTGAAATTCTTCATCTTCGTAATATAAATATCTAGATGATTGAAACATTATTGGATGTTGTTTTTTTGTGCCATTCGGTAGATAAAAAGGTTGTTCTTTTGTGGAATATTCTGCAAATTCTTGCTCCCAATTGCCTTGAAAATAAATAGCATTTAACAAAACCATCACTGTATTAGGTTCGAGTTTTTCGATGATTTTATCAATTTTGCCCTTAGTAATATCGTTGACCCAATTGTTGATAATTTCAGGACTTCTAGGATGCTCGAAGTCTATTTGACTTACCTTGCTCTGATAAAAATTTTGATTTCTTTGCATAAATGTTGGCTCAAAAGACATCCCTTTTTTGGTCCATATTGAGTTGGCAATATCTAATTTAATGTCTGGATTTAAACTATTTAATAAAATGCCTAATTCTTTGTTTGCTTGATTAACTTCTTCTAAACTCATTCCCTGAAAATTTAATGCTTTAGTCATAGCATCTCTGGTTTTTCCTTCGGCACCGTTGTAGGTCATTGATAGAGCGATCGCTATACTGCTCGGAGAGATAAAAATATTTTTATTTGATTGTGATTTTTGAATTTCTGAAAATAGTTGAAAGGCAAATCTATTATTAGCGGAAACTAATTTCATACTGATGTCCATATCTTCTATTTTAGCGAATATATTCTGTCGGGAATTTGTCTGATTATCAGTATGAAATTCCCGATTCCTTAACTTTATTGCAACTCCAGGCAAATTATAGATACTAATAATGATAATTATAGCCATCGTCCCTAGAGACATTTTTGCCGAAATGGCATAACATTTATTTAAAAGTTCTTTCAACATTTTCTTACCCCTACTGGAGTCAATAACTAACAATGACAATCGATCTAATTTTCAACGGTGCTAACTTATTTGTATTACCATTTTGGACATTAATAATATTTTTGCCTAACTGGAAAGTTACTCGCAAAATCATGGAATCTTTTATTCCGTTTGTATTATTAGCCGTCCTTTATCTTTACCTACTTATTAGTAGTATTACCCCTGAATCTGCTGCTGCTTTATCCAACCCTACTTTGCCAGATATTGCTAAATTCTTTGGAGAAGAATCTGCTGCAGCAACAGGATGGATTCATTTTCTGGTCATGGATTTATTTGTCGGTCGTTGGATTTATTGGGAAGGACAACGTACTGGTGTTTGGACTATCCACTCAATAATTCTTTGTTTATTTGCCGGACCTTTTGGCTTATTATCTCATATTTTAACCTATTGGATTAGTCAGAAATTCTTCGGTAATTTTACAGAGGATACAACTACAACACCCACTGTAGAACAAGTTTCAACAATTAATAATTAATAATTAATAATTAATTATTACCTCTCCTTGAAAACGGATAGGATTGACTAATAATGAAAATTTTTTCTCTCTTGGTCGATTGGATATGGCGAGGAGACCCGTTCTTACAGACCCGCTCCGAAGATCGCCATCCCACCCTACGGGAAGCTGCGCTAACGACCGCTTGTTTCTCCTTGAAAGGAGAGGCTTTAAACCTTAATTATTCAGTAAAATTCAGGGGGTGTATTTAATAGACATCTCTAATAATCAAAAATCAAATAAATTGTCGTACAGAAATTATCAATTATTTCTCCCTACTCCCTACTCTCTCTTTTCTCGAGAAGTCTAATAGTTTGTTAATTTTATAGATTCTTAATTAATCTTCAGTAGTTTCTCATACCTGACTAATATTTTGAGAGTTAAATAAATAATGTAAGCATTTCCTGCGGAATGCTTACTAAATAATTATTGGATTTGAGATTTGAAGTGGTAGTTCATTAATGGATAATGGATAATTACCTCTCCCTTTTAGGGAGAGGATTGACCAATAAGGAAAAAATTTATTTTTTTCCCCTTTCAAGGGGAGGCTAATAAAGCTGAATTGTTTAATTATTTAATTATTTAATTATTAATTATTCGGTAATTTATGAGTTCTTTAATACTGGGAATAGTGGGAGGGGAAGGTTTGAAGATGCGGAGTTGCTTTTCTGGGATATTCCCCACTAATTAATACTATTAAATATCGTATTTTTTTGATATTAAAGCTATTTATTAATCTACTTTTAGTAGTAAGCAATTTTTCCTTCTGCCTTCTACCTTCTTCTGTTTAGGGCGATCAAACACGAAGTAGCCTTTCGTTGACTATCCATCAGCAATTTTCCCTTCTTCCTTCTTCCTTCTTCCTTCTTCCTTCTTTGTAATTTCCCATTTTTATAGAGGTAAAATTATGGCAGTTGAATATGATATTGTGATTATTGGCGGTGGTTCGGGGGGTTTAGTTGTAGCTTCTGCTGCTGCTCAACTTAAAGCTAAGGTAGCATTAGTAGAACGTGACCGTCTTGGTGGTGATTGTTTGTGGTTTGGTTGTGTTCCTAGTAAGTCTTTAATTCATGCTTCTCGTGTTGCTTATCAAGTAAAAAATGCTTCTAGGTTTGGCATTTATACTCAACCTCCAGAAATTGAATTTGCTAAAGCAACTGGTCATGTTCAACAGGTAATAGCTAATATTGAACCACATGATTCTCCAGAAAGATTTAGAGGTTTAGGTGTTGAAGTTATTTTTGGGGAAGGTAAGTTTATAGACCGTAAAACTTTTGAAGTTGATGGTAAAAAATTAACTGCTAGAGCTTTTGTTATTGCTACGGGTTCTCGACCTGCAATTCCATCTGTGGATGGGTTAAATTCTGCTGGTTTCCTGACAAATGAAAAGGTATTTTCTCTCCAAGAAAGACCAAATTCTTTGGCAATAATTGGTGCTGGACCGATAGGTTGCGAGTTGGGTCAAGCTTTTTCTCGTCTTGGTAGTGATGTGACTATTATTTCTAGTAGAAGTCATATTTTACCGAAGGAAGAACCGGAAGCTGCTCTAGTTGTACAGGAACAATTTGAGTCCGAAGGTATTAAGATTTTGTCAGAAACTAGGGCGGAAAAAGTAGAAGTTGTGGATGGGAAAAAAGTAATTACGGCAGGTGGAAAAAATATTATAGTTGATGAGATTTTGGTTGCTGGTGGTAGGTTGCCTAATGTAGAATCTTTGAATTTAGATGCTGCTGGTGTAGAAGTAGGAAAGCAGGGAATTATTGTTAATGAAAAGCTGCAAACTACGAATTCTAAAATTTATGCTTGTGGTGATGTAATTGGTGGTTATCAGTTTACTCATGTAGCAGGTCATGAAGCAGTTGTTGCTTTAACAAATGCGTTATTTTTTCCCATTAGTAAGGCTAATTATCGGGTTATTCCTTGGGCAACTTTTACTGACCCAGAATTGGCAAGGGTAGGGTTAACAGAACAGCAAGCGAGGGAACGTTTTGGAGATGATGTTTGTGTATTGAAGCAGCCTTTTTCTGGTGTAGACCGCGCTCAAGCTGAGGCAGCTACAACTGGATTTGGTAAGATTATTACTAGAGGAAATGGAGAAATTTTAGGGGCGCATTTAGTTGGTATTTCTGCTGGTGAATTAATCCATGAAATTGTTTTGGCAATGTCGAATAAGTTGCCTGTTTCTGCTTTGACTGGGATTCATATTTATCCGACTTTATCTGAGGTAAATAGTAAAGCTGGTTTATTTTTGAAAAAGCAGAAATATGCCAAAAATTTATGGCAGCAGAATTTCTTAGAGAAGTTCTTTAATTGGAGAAGGTCTTTTTAAAGGAAGGAAGAGGGAAGAAGGAAGAAAGTAAATTTAAAAGCAATTGTAGGGTGCGTTGCAAAGCACCTTATAAGTTAAGTAGATTCATAGGGTGAGCAAATAATAATTTTTTGGTAGTCCTGCTCGCGTAATTGTAGATAGGAATAAAAAATTCTTGGTACGGGAGCAAGATGCTCCCACTACGGTGTCTCGTAACAAAAATAATTACAATGCACAAACAATGAAAATGTATCACCACCAATTTTTTGATCTTAATTAGGACTTACGCATTACAAGACCAATATGGGAATTGCTATACTTACTTTTCAGGAATGGTTTTATAAAAAAAGAAAAAGCAAGATTATTTATGGTTCAATTATTACAAAAACTAATAACTTTTGATGAATTTACTGAATGGCTACCCGAAAGTAGATGTTATGAATTACATGAAGGTAAAATTATCGAAATGCAACCCACAGGCAAACATGAAGATATTACCGGATTTATTATTCAAGAATTAACTCTAGAATACACGAGGATGAAATTACCCTATCGTATTCTAAAGTTAATATTTTATAGACTGGAAATTTTGACTCTATAGTAATTTCAGGAAACTATTTGTGAAATCATTAAAGTGAATTGGTAGGTATATAGCATTTCTCAAGTTACTGAGGTACAGTTGTTTTTCTTCTTTTTTATTCCCTACTCCCTACTCCCTAAAGCAAAGGAATTTTGTACCTCACGCTTCTTGGGAATTGCTATAATATCAAATCCGTTTAATTGGACATAAAAAAAATCTTCAATCGTCATAACTACCCTCATCTTTGTAATTCTTTCTCCTCCTGACTCCTGTCTCCTGACTCCTGAGGACTCCTAACTTAACCATTCTATGACTGTTTAACCGGATTTGATATTACAAGGCCTTTCATAATTAGTAGACCACAAAGTAGGGACTTTCCATGCAACGTCCCAGAGCGGGTTATCATTTTTTTAATAGCGTTCATTGACCTGAAAACTGCTGTAAGTTTATAATCTGACAACTTTCCATTGTCAATAAACTCAAGGGGAGCCTAACAAAAATTTGTCCGACCCCCATAAATCAAATTAGAGTCTCTTCATAGTCGATGACATTAGGGACTTCATACTACTAAGATGGGCTGGATCTACGGCAGCACTAACGACTTCAGCACTTTCTGAAGGACAAGCACTTGAATCAATGCAAGGACGAGGTGTTTGATTTGGTTCAGTTGTGGGAATGCCGATCGCAGCTAAGGCAATCTGGAATTTTTGGGTAATTTGAGACCCAAATATAATTGGAACTCCATCAATTGTGATATCACCAACACAGAAACCTTGTTCCTCTGGGACTTCATAAACTGCATGAAGAATAAAATCGGGTTCATTAGGATCAGTACGACGATAACCTCGGACAATTTTCCAGTAATCTGAGGGGTGAGCATCAATGGGAGCTTGTGAAGGTAATTGCCATGTCTGATCGAAAGCGGGTTCTTGAATATACAAACCAACGGGGTCTTTGAGGGTTACCTTAACGCCACCTGGCCGGACAATACTGTTAACCGTACCGCCTATGAAGGGATCACTATTACGCCCTGGAGTACCATAAAGACTACATTGGATTAATTGAGACTGGTTAGTGACCACCTCCCCGTTACAGTCTCTGACAATTGTGGCGGCGGCGGCAAGATAAATTTCAGCACTTAAACTATTCGGTCTACTAATCAAATGAACAGGTCCAGTTGTTGTATTATTATTCCACTTATTGAGGTAATTATAACTAGGAAGTTTAGTGTTAGGATCAATATCACCTTGGATATCGGAAAGTTGTACATCGGGACTGACTAACTCTCTATAAAGTTCAAGGACGCGATTGGGGTCAATCATCCATAAAGCAAACCAATATTCACGATTCTCACAGGTGAAGGTGACTTTGGTAATTTTGTTGTCGCTGGGGCGTCGGGTTACACTCCACTCACAGTATTCGTCTTGCCATCCTCTTGGTCCTTCAGGACCATAAGGTCGACCACCAACATTTGGAGGACTTTCATCAGCATATCGTAATTGTTCTGCTCGGGATACGTTAGGAAAGGTTAGTAAAATCCGGTTGGGAAAGGCTGTCCAAGCTACAGGAGGTGGAGTAACGACTCCTGTAAGATTGGTGCTCAAAGGATTAAAGTAGAAAGTCCGATCATTATCTAGAGGGGCACCTCCTCCCTGAATTGATTGTTCTGTAAATTCGTTGAGAGACTGATTCCAGAGCGCATCTAACTGAGCTTGTTTATCTGGTTGATCGCCTAAGTCTTTAAGACCTGCTGGTGTGTTAAATCGTTTGAGAGTTGCCATAGTTGTACCTCTTCTAATTTAATTGTTTAGGTTGAACAGGTGGGAACTAATTAAACAAATCATAAGCTTTTGGTCATAAATTAATTGACCACTCCGACTTGACCGTCGCTTTGCATCCGTAACAGGGGAGAATTTACTGGCAGATCGCTTTGAGGAAGTAACAGACTAAACTCAAAAAGATTCTTAATCGGCTTTATAGAAGCAAATTCTTGTCTGCGCGAGATGCTAAGGTCTACATAATCCGAAACTCCATTGCCATTGGCGATCTGGTCAGCTACTGCATTGAGATAAGATTGAATCCGTT
This sequence comes from Okeania sp. SIO2F5, assembly GCF_010692685.1. Lineage (NCBI taxonomy): Bacteria > Bacillati > Cyanobacteriota > Cyanophyceae > Oscillatoriales > Microcoleaceae > Okeania > Okeania sp. SIO2F5. The sequence continues at coordinate 18,228 of NZ_JAAHGU010000038.1, forward strand.
GGTTAACCTGATCTTTCCAGGTTGCATCAGGTAAATTCCAAGTATTCAGAAACTGCTGTTCTGCAGTACAGCTATCCAAATTCTCGACTGAACAAGGAGGTTGATTTTTAACTGCTGCTTCGATCTCGGCGACAAACAAAGCAGGAATATTACTGGCTCCCTGATTGTCAATAGTTGCCTGATCTAGCTTTTTGGCATAGGTTTGTAAGCTACTACGCACTGGTGAGAATATAGGATTCTGGAAATCCACCATCAAAACTGCGGCAGCAAACTTGTCAGTGATAAATTTTATGTTCTTGCGCTGGTTATCTCGTATAACCTGAAAGTTCATCAACTGTTGGATGACAAAGGTGTCCTCATTGGAAGGTACGGGAATGAAAAAAGGATGAAAAGTTGTTCCTTTTTGTTCATACTCCACAGTATCTGGTTCACACTTATTAGTGTTGGGAATTCTGCGACACTGACGTAAGGCAAATTCTTTACTATCAATAGTTTGCTTAAATTTATTGGAGTCAAAGCCAATCGTACTGGGGAATTGATAACCAGCGTCACCGAATACATCTCCTGCTACTTTACTCAGAACATCATCATAGATAAAAAAGTTTTTCGGAGGTGTCACCACTTTACCCAAAGCTCCGATATTCGCCAAGTTTGATTCAAAATTGACTGATGTAGTCGTCGTGAGATGTCGTAAGAGTTCGGGAACTCCAGTCACTGTTTTGATATCCTCACTGACATGGCTGTCGAGCCAAGCATTATAATACTGAGAGACTCCACCCCTAATATCTTGTTCTAAGACTTCAGCACCAATCAAGTTTGCCAAGTTGGGATCTTGTGCAATAATCTCTGGCAAAACCGATAAATCAATGGTTGCTAATTGACTTGTCCAGTTATTCCAAGGTCGTTTGAGTTCTTTCATAATGACTGAACCATTGTGGTGACAGTCAAAACACCCTTTTCCCATAAACTGTGGTTGACGAGCATGACTCGAATCCCCTGCCCAACTCCAGTTATTATCCCTATTAAGTTCATAATAGTTGAACTTTTTCTTTTTAGAGTCCCAAGCAATGACTTGTAAGAAACCCGTTGTTGAACCAGGACTTGCACTGAGCAATGTTGACAGAATACCATCGCCTTTCCAAGTAATGGCCAATCGTTGATTGCGATCGGCATTTCGTGGGGCAATGGAGAGGGGAATTTGACCCCCTTCAGCCACTAGGTAAATCTTCTGTGTTAGGCTAGCATCGGCCTCAGCTATTGCCTCTTGGGAATCCTTAACTTCTTGAGGAAATTTGCCCTGACGTAGAATCTCTTTACCCCACAAATCATTGAGATTTGCTTCCTGTTCATCCAGGGACATCCTTGTCCCAACTTTCCCCGCAGAACAACCAATACATTTCCAGATATTTGGGACATTCTCTGGGATGTTTGAAGTATCCTCTGCTAATACCGACCATGCAGGCATCAGGCTTAATATAAGTACTAGAGATATTACGACAAGCAAAGCATTGTCAAAGTAATTCGATAATTGGTTTGCAAGCCAAGCTCTGTTTAATCTTATTGGTTTCAGCCAGATGCACAACCCCAAAATGATTATGCCTTGTATTAAAAACCAATTTAAATGCATAGATAGCTGACAAGAGTTTCAGACTAATTATATTTATTAGTATATTATAGCAGTTTTATTAATAACACCGCTTTTAGATTGCCATTTTTTCAGTCAGTTAATAATAGCTTGGGCAGAAAATCCTAACCTGGAGCTTTTATTAGGGGTTTGATAAAGAAAAAATTCCCTTAAGATTCTGGGCAAGTTTTAGGGCGTTGCTGAATTAACGTATAATTTTGAAATTAGGGAGTTATATCAAGTTCGGTAGCACCTATATTACAAGGCAAGGAAAAAGGTTTAAAAGCTAGAAAAAACTTAAATTTCCTGTAAATATTCACGCTAACTTTTACACAAACTATACCAGCGGACATGATATTATACCAATTATAAAAAACCTTGCTATACTTATAATTTATATTTCTAAATACTTTTTATTGACGTAGTTTTAGCAATTAAAAATTAATATCATGTCCGGTTGAATGCTTACACTTTGGAGGAGGTAAGGCAGAGGGTAGAAGGCACTTATGCTGAAGGAAAGAAAAGCTTAGAAGGGAGAAAGTTTTTTAATCACTGATTATCCGGACATGATATAAAAATTAATAATTACCTATCCCTTTATAGGGATAGGATTGACGCTAAAGGGAAAAAAATTCTTTTTTTGCCCTTGAAAGGAGAGGCTTTTAACCTGAATTATTGAATTATTAATTATTCGGGGTGAATATTTATAATTCATACCTAGATACTAAAATAATGAGGCACAAATCTACTCAAATCTTGAGTCACAATTTCCCTATCTTCCCTAACACAAATACCAGCAGCTTCTCCACCAATAACCCAAGCACCAATCACAGGATAATAACCATCAAAATTCGGCAATTGATAATAGGATTGATAAATTAAAGGTTCATCTTCATATATTCCTTCTGTTTGATATTCTCTATCTCCAAAATAAACAGTAATATTTCCACCTTCTCTAGAAAAAACTGGTTTACTTAGATAGGGATGAGATAATTTGACAGAGTCAAAATAGGCAGGCAATAAATTAGGATGGTCTGGAAAAAATTCCCAAAGAATTGGCAGAATAGCTTTATTACTCCAAATTAATTTCCAAGCAGGTTCGATTAAATTCATCGGTTCTAATAATAGATATTTCCCGAACTTTTCCCGCATCATCCATTCCCAAGGATACAACTTGAATAAGTGACGAATAATTTGATTATCCAGGTCGCAAAAAACTTCTAATTCTTCACTCCAACCAATATCATCTATATATATATGTTGAGTATTTAATCCTGCTTGAATTGCCAAATCTCGCAAATATTCAACAGTTCCCAAATCCTCCAATGTCTCTCTTTCACAACTAAAATATAAAGTCTCCCCTGCCAAACCATTCATTTCCACAAAAGCTGCCAATAACTTTTCATGCACAGAATTAAATTGATCTGCTTCGGGAAACATTTCCTCCAACCAAGTCCACTGCACTACCGCAGTTTCTAGAAGAGCAGTTGGCGTATCAGCATTGTATTCCAATAACTTCGGTGGGTTGATGCCATCATAAGCAAAGTCAAAACGACCATAAAGACTGGGGTCATCCCGTTCCCAAGACTGGCGACATAATTCCGCAAACTGTTCCGGAACAGATAATTGAGAAAAACGGTTTTCTTGGATAATGCGCTCTGCCGCTTCAATATATAATTCTTGTAGAGTTTGAGTTGCTGCTTCCAGTTCATTTATTTCTGAAGTGGTGAAACGATAACAAGCAGTCTCATCCCAATATGGTTCTCCGTACATATTATAAAAGTGAAAGCCAACCGCTTCGCATTTCTGCTGCCAGTTGGCACGAGGTTCAATATTTATCCGTTTCATTTTCTGCCTTATTTTTGAATTTTAATTTTTGATTTTATAGCACTACACAAATAGGGCGCAGACATTTTTAACTAAGTCAGAAGTCAGTCAGGGATGACTTTAAACTTTTGAATTTTGTATAAATACTCAAACTCAGTCAGGGATGACTTTAAATTTTTGACTTTAAACTTTTGACTTTAAACTTTTGACTTTAAACTTTAAACTTGCGCTATATCAACCTTTGCCACCGCCTCTACCGCCAAAACTACTACCGCCTCTACCACCTCTACTACCAAAACCACCTCTATTGACCGTACCAACAGAAGTTGTAGACCTTCCCGAAGGACTTTTAAGAATACCTGCATTACTGGGAACAGGTTGATAACGACTATTACTATTCTGGTAATAGTAGATACTACCACCAGACCTGTAGTAATGAGGACCATAATAGTGTCCAGATGAATAACTTCCGTCTGTGACTGGTTCACATCTGTCTGCTCCTCCCCATTCTCTACGACAGTCTTCAAGATTTCTATAAACTTCGCGGTTGTCTCTACGAGATGTGCAAGCTTTTAAGGTAATTGAAGAGATTAGTACTAAGGAAATAATAATAGTTCTCTTAATTTTTCTTGTCTCACTCATGGACTTAAGATGATTACTACTTTTTCCACGATAGCTGCTCAATCTGGAAAAGCCCTCAATTTGTAACATTTGGTTTACATGAGCGATCGCCTTAATGAAGTCAGAAGTCAAAATTCAGGAGCCAGAAGTTAGAAAGTAAGAATTTATAATATTGATTTTTTCTGAGAGTAAAACTATTTATCGCTACAATCAAATAGTAGGTTGTGACTAAAAAATAAGGTCTCAAGCCTATTTTTTTAAAGGAATGAAAAGAATAAACTTCAGTATATCAAGTTGGATGGTTTCCTAGGTCATGCTGCGCAAACAGTGTTTGGTACTGATAACTGATAACTGATAGCTGATAACTGAATCGGAGGAAGTCCAAAATTTATACCCGACCTTTAGCCAGATTAATTGAACAATTACAAATGTTGCCTGGAGTTGGCCCTAAAACGGCACAACGTCTGGCACTACATATTATTAAGCGCCCGGAAGCAGAAATTCAAGCTTTAGCTCAAGCATTGGTTGATGCGAGGAAAAAAGTAGGTCTATGTGAGAAATGTTTCCATTTATCTGCTGAACCTATTTGTGAAATTTGTCGTAACCCTCAGCGAGACAAGGAAATTATTTGTGTAGTCTCTGACTCCCGCGACCTTATTGCTTTGGAGAAAACACGGGAATATAAGGGTGAATATCATGTCCTGGGGGGGGTCATTTCGCCGATGGATGGTATTGGTCCGGAACAGTTGAGTATTCAAGCTTTGGTGCGGCGAGTTAGTCAGGGAAATATTCAGGAAGTGATTATTGCTATTAGTCCGAGTGTGGAAGGAGAGACTACTACTTTATATGTCGGTCAGTTGTTGAGACCTTTTACAAAAGTGACCCGCATTGCTTTTGGTTTGCCTATGGGAGGAGATTTAGAATATGCTGACCAGGTAACTTTGGCGCGTGCGTTGGAGGGGCGTCGGGAATTAGAGTAGCGGGGAAGTTGATAGAAAAAGTTTCAGTGAATTATGTAGAAATTTTGGCGTTGCTGAGTGGTAATGATTTTGAGATTAACTTTGGGCGCAAAACATCAGTTTTTCAATTTTAACTTCAGCTAATAGACATCTCCAAGAATCAAAAATCAATATCTATATCCCAAAGAAGTTATCAATTCTTTACCCCTACAGCAAAGCTGCCTACTGTCTACTCCCTATGGGTGGAGTAGATATCTAATTATCATTACATTTAAGCAACGCCGAAATTTTGGCATTGCACAGTGACGAATGATATCAAATCCGCTCGGGTTCGGTATAAAAAAAATTTTCATCTTCATCCAAGAGCAAATGTTTCGCGCATTCTCTTCCCTCCTGACTCGGTCCTCCTGACTCGGTCCTCCTAGATTAACTATCTAATTACACCGATGTTACCGGATTTGATATGATTTGAGATTTTTGATGAACAAGATTTTGGATTAATCAATTGCTATAATAATTAATATTAGGTTTTTTTTAGTCAAAGTCTAAACTATTTTTTGGTAATATCATTCCATAATGTGCAACCCCGAAATTTTGGTGGTGGTGCATTGTAATAGTCGTCCATTGTAATTATTGTTGTTACGAGACCGCAGTGGGAGCATCTTGATCCCGTGCCAAACATTGCTTGTTTATATCTACCATTACTACGCAGAACTACCGAAATTTTTATTAGCTGAAAGTATGATTTTCTAGAATTGTATTGGTTGATAAACTTAACTCTTACCAACAATTTCACGGTATCGTTCCATTTTTAGTTAAATCACAGATTTTTATTTTTATTTAATTTATCAAGCTTTTGTAGAAAATAACTTTCTCGATATCCCCCCAATTGTCTAGATAATTCTAACCCTCTTTGAAAAGATGAAATTGCTAAAGGAAAAGCCTTTAACTGTGCATAAACTTGACCCATACGGTCATAAGTTTCCATCATCCCATAAACATTAACAAACTGTTGATCCATCAATAATTGCACTTTATATATTTCAATTGCTGCCTCTTTTTCATCCTGAGAAAGATAGAGTGCTGCCAATTTTTCTAAAGCATCACTAGCACTTATAAACTGTTGAATTGATTGAGCAATATCATAAGCTTCCTGATAGTATTGACTGGCAAGACTAAGTTTACCGAGTTCCTCATAATCTCCAGCAATAGATATTTTTATATCCGGAATTTCTGTGATAGTTTCTTGACCTTCGTAAAAATTGACCAATCTTTCTTTAGCTGTAATTGCTTGTAGAGGTTTTCCCGCTTGATTATAAATGAAAGCTAATTTTTCGATAGTATCTACTTTTTCAAAATTAGTAGTTAAAGCAGGATCTGTTGTTTCTTCATTAGTAGATGTTGCTGAGTTACTCTGCTGCTGAACCTCCAATAATTCTTCATAGGCGATCGCTGCATTATCATAATCTAGCCAATTCAAATATATTTCCCCAATAGCTGTCAAAGCTAGTTTCAGAGTAGCAACATCCTCTTGCTCCCTAGCTTCAGCAATAACTTGTTGATAAACTTGAACTGCTGGATCTTTTGCTCTTACAGTATTAAATGCAGAACCTAATGCTTGCAACAATTCTATATTCACAGGTTCTTGCTCTTGAATATCTGGTTGTAGGGTTTCCAGTCGTTTTGTTATCCACTGCACTTGTAATTTTTGACCATTATTCCATGCTATTTCTGCCACCCGTTCCAAAGCTGCTAACTCTTCTGCTTGACCAAGATAACGTCGCAAACGAAGTTCTCTATTCCAGGTATCAAAAGCTTGAGTTGTTTCTCCCCCCGCAAATAATGCTGCTGCTTCAGCGTTAAGTTTGTCGAGTTCTTGAGAAAGTTCTTCTCGTTTGTCCCCGGTAACAGTTCCTGTCGTAGGGGGTTCTGGCAAAAGTGGGTCTGGTTCAGTGCTTTCTAAAGGGTTAGGGGAAAATTTATTGGGAGATTCTAATTCTTGTTCTGCATCTGTTTGACGTTGAGAGATAATATTTACAGCATTTTTTCTGACGGTATATTCGGAAAATTCAGGAGTTTTTGCTAAACAATAGCTTGAAAAGTAGAGGTAAAAACAACTGCTAGTGAGAACTAAGTTTTGAATTTTGAGCATTTTAATTAGATGGTTAACTTTGATAATAATTTTAGGTCTTATGTGAGGCTGAACATAATTATTAAATGTGGAATAGGCATCTTGCCTGTTTCTGTTCCGTTCCGCCCCTACAGATTGTGTGTAATTTCGTATTTTGCGTAAGTCCTGTCTAATTAAAATATTATCTTTTTCTTTTGGGTTTTATACTCCACCGTCACCCGCAGTGTTTACTCCTAACTCCTGTGAAATCATACATTCAACAACGCCCCTATTTAAAATAATAAATTATCAATCATTCTCATCCTCAGAAGCTCTCGAAAAAATTGCCAGGAAAATTGTTGCATTCAAACAAAAATTCTGATATTCTGAAGATTATAAAATGTATAAGCGTCTGTTCGCCCCTGCGCATGACTTTTTATTCAACGCAAAAAATAAAGAAGCTGATTCCCCTTTAAAAGCTCTCGAAAAAAATGCCAGGGAAATTGTTGCATTCAAACAAAAACTCTGATATTTTGAAGATTATAAAATGTATAAGGGGCTGTTCGCCCCTGCGCATGATTTTTTATTCAACGCAAAAAAATCAATGAAAATAGAAGTTTATCAAAAAAATATGGGTTTAAAACCCCGCCTTTGAAGGCGCAATATTTTTGGAGCCTTGCTCAAATCCCCGTTACAAAAATAACTTCACTTCTGACTTCTGACTTATGACTTCTGACTTCGTTAATCGCCTCTTCCCATAATATGACCAAAAAATTAGGTTTCAAGCCTCTCTATTGCAGGAAGTACTGATAACTGATAACTGATAACTGATAACTGAAATGACCATCACCCTCAAACTATTCGCAGCCTACCAAGAAGCCTATGGAGTCTCCGAACTCCAACTCACCCTTTCCCCAGGAACTACCGCCTCCCAACTTTTAGAACAGATCGTCACTCAACACCCCGAACTAGAGCAGTGGCGAAAAGTAACCAAATTTGGTATTAACTTCAACTTTGCTCCACCCGAAACCGTCCTTCAAGACGGCGATGAAGTAGTCCTCATTCCTCCAGTTAGTGGTGGCCTTAACTAGCTATCAGCATTTTCCGTACCGGAATGCTCCGCAAACAGCTATCAGCATTTTCCATACCGGAATGCTTTGCAAACAGCACTCAGCTTTCAAGACCCTAAAAGCTTGAGTTGAAATTCCCGACTTCTATAGAAGCCTTCTTCTTTACAATTTTAGAATTTAGATATTTTTTTTAGAAAATATAATTTCTTTGGTATATGGTATTAAACCACTTACCTCTAGAAACTTTTTCACTATAAAATGCTACATTTATTAAAATAAATCCAATAACATGATTCACATTTAATACTAAGTTAAATAGAAAAAATGTGACACAAAAAAAATAAATTTATCCTGAAAATCAGTAAAATTGACAACCAAAATATTAATCAATTTGAACAAAATAGTTATCAAAATAATCGGGTCTAAAACCCCGCCTTTTAAGGTGAAATATTTTTGGATCCTTGCTCAAATCCCCCTTAAAAAAATAACTTCTGTACGTCGCCAATGGGGCGACTCCCCTATCTGACTTCTGACTTCGTTAAGCAAGTCACTAACTTTAAGCTTAATTCTAAACAACTAAGCCATTTATACTACCGCTCAAATCGCTACATTAAAATTAACTACTAAATTAGTAAAATTACTTACCAAAACAGAAAATCTATCTGTTGCAATTAATAATGGAAAAAATAGGATAAAATTAATCCAGACTATTTTTGTCGGGTATGGTTGACGGTGATTTTTACCCATGCTAGTATTTCAAAAAGTGCAGAAGAATAGTTCTTAGTTAGAAGTAGGGAGTAAAGACCATGACCCAGGCTACAAATACCGATAGTCAAATCCACAGTCAAAATACAGCAATAGAAACACTCAAGTGCAAAGAATGTGGTGAAGAATACCCACTAGAAGCCAAACATATATGCGAAGACGTATGCTTTGGCCCTCTAGAAGTAAAGTATGACTATGAAAAGCTCAGTCAAACAGTCAGTCGGGCAACAATCGAAGCAGGTCCTAACTCTATATGGCGTTATCGTCAATTCCTACCAGTAAAAACAGATAATGTAATAGACGTAGGAACAGGTATGACCCCCCTACTAAAATCAGAACGTTTAGCCCGTCGCCTGGGTCTAAAAAATCTCTACATCAAAAATGACGCTGTAAATATGCCTACCCTCAGTTTCAAAGATAGGGTAGTATCAGTGGCCTTAAGTCGGGCCAGAGAATTAGGTTTCTCCACAGTATCCTGCGCAAGTACAGGCAACCTAGCAAACTCCACCGCAGCGATCGCAGCCAAAGCAGGATTAGAGTGTTGTGTATTTATCCCCGCCGACCTAGAAGCAGGCAAAATTCTCGGCACCCTAATTTACAACCCAACAGTTATGGCAGTTAAAGGTAACTACGACCAAGTAAACCGCCTCTGTTGCGAAGTTGCCAATACCTACGGTTGGGGATTTGTAAATATTAACCTCCGTCCCTACTACTCCGAAGGTTCAAAAACTCTAGGCTTTGAAGTTGCCGAACAACTAGGATGGCAACTACCAGACCATATAGTTGCTCCCATAGCCTCCGGTTCCCTCTACACAAAAATTTATAAAGGATTCCAAGAGTTTGTTAAGGTAGGTTTAGTAGAAGATAAAGCAGTTCGTTTTAGTGGAGCGCAAGCTGAAGGTTGTTCCCCAGTAGCTCAAGCATTCAAAGAAGGTCGTGATTTTATCACCCCAGTTAAACCTAATACTATTGCCAAATCAATCGCGATCGGTAATCCCGCAGATGGTATCTACGCATTAGAAGTAGCTCGCAAAACAAACGGTAATATCGAATCTGTCACGGATGCTGAAGTTATTGAAGGTATGAAGTTATTGGCAGAAACAGAAGGCATCTTCACTGAAACAGCAGGTGGTACAACTATTGCAGTGTTGAAAAAATTAGCAGAAGCAGGCAAAATCGATCCAGAAGAAACTACTGTTGCCTACATTACAGGTAACGGCTTAAAGACACAAGAAGCAGTACAAGGTTATATCGGCGAACCTCTAACAATAGATGCAAAATTAGACAGTTTCGAGCGAGCTTGGGAACGCGCTCAAACATTAGAGCGTCTTGATTGGGAGCAAGTTTTGGTTTAACTCACTTCACCTCAAAAATTCCTACATACAGCAGATTCGATGGTATATGAAGTAAAGATACTAGCAGTTAAGTGTTCCCAGTGCGGACATCTTGCCCGGGATAAATATACCTCAGCAAGGTTAAATCTGGTGTATCTTCCAGGCAGTAATAGTGGGTTAGGAAAAATAATTTTTTTCTTAAAAATTGACAGTTTTTCTTAGCCCACCATTAGAATAAAAATTTGCAAAGACGTTTTAGTTATATCAATAACATTACTCAACTATGGCAGTTACAGTTTTAATTCCTACTCCCTTACAAAAGTTCACCAAGAGTAAAGCAAAAATTGAATGTGGCGGTGGCAATATTTCCGAACTAATAGATTCTCTAGAAGCAAACTTTCCTGGCATTAAAAAAAGTCTCTGTGATGACCAAGGAGAACCCCGAAGATTTTTAAACTTCTACGTCAACAGCGAAGATATCCGATTTTTAGAGGGAACAAAAACATCTCTACAAGATGGAGATGAAGTTAGTATTGTTCCTGCTGTTGCTGGTGGTTAAATAGGTGTGATGAAACTAGTAATACGGCTTACACTAAGCTCCGCGATTACAACCGCAAAAAAATCTATCAAATTCAGATTCTAGATTGTTTCTTGCTTTGACCGATAAATTTTGGTCTGAATCTTCCTCTTTTAAGAGGATAAAAAAAAGAATATTCCGTATTTCAAGCCTCTTGATTCAGCTAAAGGTACTGATAACTGTTAACTTATGACTGAAATGACCCCGCCTAGCAATAATGATTGATTTTATTTAAACTCAATCCAGGCCGTGAGATAATATTTCTAAATTATAGAAATAATTTGGAGATTTAATATGGTCCAGGGTAATATATGGATTCCAATTGCAGTAGTTGTAGTAGGCTTTGTTGCTGCTATTACTATAGGTTCAATTGCTTGGTATAATTCTAAGCGTCCACCTGGTTGGGAAGATGCACAACGTCCAGACTATGTTCCTAAAGTTAATGATGATAAAGATAGCTAAAAGCATAACAGTTTACTGAACATTAGAAGCTACTCTAACTAGGTAGAGATTATGTTTTAGAGTAGCTTTTATCTGACCTGAGTATTATCTCATTTGTGATATTGTTTGAGAAATAATCCAGAATTGTCAAGGAAGTTGTATACTTTTAGTCAATTCCTGCTTGATTATCAATCTCACTCCATCAATTTTGATCTTGCATTAAATGGATTTTAAAGATTAACAACTATTTATTCTTCATCCCACTAGGAAACTGTTCAATCTTAGCTATACCATAGAACGTGATGTCATCTCTTCCTACCCTTAGTCGGTCTACTCTTAGTTGAGTATTTTCTAAAGCAAATTTATCTAAATCTAGTAAATTATTTACATGGTCTATGAGAGATTTACCTAAATCTACTGACTCTCGATCGCCATTATATTTAACATTAACAAATTTGATTTTACGTCTATTTTCCACTTCAATGTTAGCAGTGAAATCAACATCTATAGGTTGATTTGGATTTCCTACCCCGATTTGAGTTTTAAGTCTGAGGGCTCGATCTTCAGTGATGGTCATTTGAGTATTTTGGAAATGTAGGGATTGTCCCTGATATTTGAGCCTTTGCAGTTTCTCTATCACAAATGGTGTATTGAAAGAGGTAGTCAAGTCAGACTCAGTTAATACAGTCCTCAGAGTGGCCTGAATCGGCTGCCTTAATTTGACTTTACCAGTAAAAATTGCACTAAAGTCTATTGATACAGCTTGCAGGTAAAGCTCCATAACTTCAATCCGAAGGCCATTGTACATCCGCATTCCTTTGCCAATGAAATCAAACCCATCCAGACTACCCTGTAAAAGTTTGGCCACTGGCTCGGCACGGACATTGGCTTCGACTTTATCAGAGCTTTTAAACAGAGCTGCTATTGCCGCTCCTGCTGCCTTGCTCACTAGGCGATCGCCACTTTGATTTTGCATTGGTACATTGGTCAACAACGCAGTCACCATAATTTTTCAATGTTTGCCTTCATTCATATCCTAGCAGTTTGATAAAGAATTGTAAAGTTTACTTGTACTTATGTACTTAATAAGCATTACTTTGCATCTACTGAAGACATAGCCTACTGGACTGACATAGGGGGATGGGTCGGGTTCATCTCAATTTAATGTTGAGCAATTAATTTAACGCCGAACCCGCCCCTACTATTGCAAAATTTTAGATGTGTCAATCCACTAGGCAAATAAAACTTTTAGGAATAGACTGAATCAAGGGGTGTACCTTGTAGACAAGCATCGGTGAATATAGCCCCATTGGAGTCAGCTTGATCGACAATAGCGCAGAGCAAATTAGCCCGTTGTAAATTTGTGCCCCGGAGTATGGCCCCAGTAAAATTAGCTTCTTCTAAATCTGCTTGGGATAAATCTGCACCAGCTAGATTAGCACTACTAAATTCTGCTTGAAATAAAATAGTTCTAGTAAAATTCACACCTCGTAGGTCAGCACCACGAAAATCAGCCCCACTCAAGTCCAAATTATTCAGTACAGCTCCATTTAAGAAAGCACCTGCAAAGCTAGCTCCTCTAACTTGGGCATCCATAAAAATAGCACCCCGTAGGTCAGCATTACGAAAGTCTGCCCCTCTCAAATCAGCACCAGTGAAGTCAGCTCCACGCAGGTTAGCTCTTAGAGTTGCTTTCAGTAGATTAGCTCCAGCAAAATTAACTCCAACCAAGTTAGCTTGGTAGAAGTCTGCTTCTGAAAGTTGGGTTCCTGCTAAATCTGCACCAGGGAGATTAGCACTCGCTAAAAGTTTGATTTTGCCAACTCGAATGGCCGAAATATCTAGGGATGTTGATTGATTCATATACATAAAAATTGGTCTTAGGTGTTAGGTCTTAGGTGTTAGGGTGAAAAAAGAATGCTTTTGTGAGGTGAAACTTCAATTATTAAGTAATTAACACAGGCGCAATGATATTTTTGATAATGAGCACGCCACTAGCGTATTAATTATTCTGATGTTTACTTCTCCCCCACTCCCCTACTCCATCACTCCCCTACTCCCCCACTCAAGAAATAGAAAAGCTCCTACATCCAAAGTAAAGAAAAGATCGAGGTATTTTTAAAGATATTAATTGACTGATGTCTTTGATGTAACTGCTTCCTCTAACCAAACGTTGGGAAGTTGACTTGGTCTTTGAGGTAATTGCATCAGACCCATTTCTGTTAAACGAACCACGTTGCTGAGAGATTCTACAAGAATAGGGTCAAAATATCTACCACTGTGATTGATACATTTTTCTAAAGCTTCTCCGAAACTAAGAGCTATTCTTTTACCTCGTGCTTGTATTAGCTCTTGGAAGTAAGAAATTAACCCCAGAATTCGAGATTCTATGGGTATTTCCTCTTCTCTAAGACCGTCTGGTTTACCACTACCATCCCAATATTCTAAATGATGAGCCACAATTTTAGTTACAGGTGCTAACTCTGGCATTGCTGTTAATAACTGAGCAGCAAGTATGCTCCTTTCCTGCCAAAAAGTTAAAGTTGCATCATCTAATTCATCTGGTGTTTGAGTAAATACTTCCTTTGGTGCTGATGCTAACCCCACTCGAAACAATAATCCTGCTAACCGCAAACGTCGCAACTGCAAAGTAGGTAAATCTAACATTTGACCAAGAGTTTCAGATAAAGCTGCAACTTGCAAAGAAGCAATAGGGTTACTAGGATCGCGTTCATCTGCTTTCTGCGCCATTCGTAAAAATGCCTGTAATTTATTAGCATTTAGGTTGCGACTAACTCGTAACGCTTGACCTTCCAATTCCCATAATTCCCTAGTTTGACGATTCATCGCAATCATCTGCTGTTGGGAAGTTTCCAGATAAGAAACTATTCGAGATACCACATTAGTCATATCTGTAGGTGGTGCATCTTTGATAGTTAGAATTTCTTGATGTTGTTTTTGAATGCTGTCTGCTAAGGCAGGATCGTAGGGGCGACATCTTTCTATGAGAATTTCTGCGGCTTTAACTACTAAACTCCGGTCGAAACTCCATAAACCGTAAAATTTTCTTTCTACATCTACAGTGGGTTTACCATTGAGTACATATTCATCTTCTGATAGTTCATGGCAAAGTACCATCGCTCTGTAACCTGGAGCTAAGATAATTAGATTCCATTCATTAACTAAACTATCCGTCGTTTCTAAATTAACTAAAGAGACATTTTCTAGCTGACTTGTAGGATGTTTAGGTAATCCACTATCTGGTACTGCGCTAATAATAATGTGACGGCTAGATTGTGCTATTTCTTGATAACGATCTGCTTCTTGTAAATACCATTTTCCTTGTTGAAATGTAACCAAAACTAATGGTTTTTCTTCAAAATTTTTAGGGCTAGTTTGTAATATGTGGTCTTCTAAAGCATGGCATAAAGCTACCAATGTATTTTTGAAATAAACTCCATAACTAGAGGGAAGTTTTCCTTCCGGACTAGCTTCTTTAAGTTGATTTAAAGTTGCTTCTGGATTCATTTTATTAAATGATGATGATTTTATATATTTGTATTTTATTTTTTAGCTACCTTTATTATTAAAGCGATAGCTTCTTTTATTTATACATACTATGATGATTTTGTCAAGTATTATCGCGTCTTTATGGGGCGAAAAAAGTGGTAAAATATATCCTCATATAATCGAGGTATATAACCATGGCAGTTTATCAAGACAGGGAAGCATTTATTCCTTATTCTAGAAAAGATATCATAGAACTTTGTATTCAAGATGGTAAATTACCAGAAGGATCTTTACAAAAGTTTAGAGATTTTTGTTCTATTCTCCTGGCTTATTATCATTTTAAATTACATAAAACACTGGAGATATTAAAGGAAAATTATGCTCCATTTAATCCAGATGCTAATACTAAATATATTGCTTATCTCTCTGAATCAGAACTAGCAATGATGAAAACTAAAGTTGTTCAGAGTTTTGAGAAAATTCTAGAGCAAGGAAATTTTTTTCCTATATCTCACGCTAGTTTAGAACGTGCTTTTCAGGAAACTTCCCTAATTGAACTGAAAACAGATATCAATTTTGATGACTTTGAAGAGATGATATGTTACTGTCGAGGAGATATATATAAGACAATAAAAGTTAAGAAATTTTTCCGAAAAATTGAAAAGAAAATTGATATTTTTGAAAGGGTTGCTTTATTAATTAAGTGCCAAAATACAGAAGAGACTGATGGTTCAGAATATTCTCAGGAAGAATCTCATCTGAGTTCTAAAAAAATATATATTTCTCTCTATAAAAATATTCCTAAAAATGATATAGAATTTCTATTTCCTAATGTAAAAGTTAGTATGACTTTGAAAGACCGTCTAATGTTAGTAGTACCTGCTATTGGTGCAGCAGTACCTATTGCCCTGAAAATTTTACCGCAACTTTTACTAATTATCGGTGTAATTGTTTTTCTAGCTTTCGGTCCGTCTTATGTAGAAAAATTGAATTTGAGAGCTAATCCGGAGGATGTGAGGAATATGACTGGAATTTTATTAGCTTCATTATCTCTATTAGTAACTTTAGGAGGATTTTGTTTCAAGCAGTATACTCAATACAAAACTAAACAGATTAAGTTTCAAAAACAGGTAACAGACACTTTATTTTTCAATAATATTGCTAATAATGGAGGTGTATTTCAAACTTTAATTGATGATGCAGAGGAAGAAGAATGTAAGGAAATTATTTTAGTTTACTATCACTTATTGACAAGCAATACATATCTAACTCCAGAACAATTGGATAACAAGATTGAAGCCTGGATGGAGGAAAATTTTGATACAAAAATTGATTTTGATATTAATGGACCTTTAAATAATCTCACAAAAATTCAGGGCAAAATTGTCAGGGATGGTGAAGATGAGAATGAGATTTCAGATATACCATTATTAACCTATGATGAAAATGGTTATTGTCAAGTATTACCTTTAGACGATGCTAAACAATTAATAGATTATATTTGGGATAATGCGTTTAGTTATGCTTAAGAGACCAAGAAATTGAGGAGTCGGGAATTGATAATTGGAGAGAAATAGTGAATAAAAATTATAGATAGCATTACTCAGCGGCTTTGTTGTATATTTCCTACAGAGTCCCGCATTTCCCACAAATTGATTTGATATACTGCTGAATACCACTGAAATTTAATATATGAAATAATTACCAAATCAATCTGGAGGAACTATGTCAGAAAAATTGACTCTTCTGCCCCATGAATACCCAGACACTACTAATATGATTCTGGAGGATGATACTCCTTTGGATAGTTTTATTAACGAAAAACAACAACGTCTACTTACAACTGTATTTTATAGCGGTGCAGAAATACCTATAAATGCTCCTTTTATCGTTGCTGCTAATGTGGGTTTATTTTCTTATGTCGGAGATTCAGGAATTGTACCTGATGTGTTTTTAAGTTTGAATATTCCTGGTGGCGAACAATGGTGGAAACTTCAAGAATTTAGAATTAAGAATTAAGAATTTAGAATTACCTCTCCTTGAAAAGAAGAGGATTGGGTTAAAAGGAATTTTTTTCTTTTTCTCCATGAATGGAGAGGCTTTATACCTTGATTTTTCGGTAATGTTCGTTCTTATTTATTCTGGGAATTTGGCAAATCTCCGGATATAGTAATTGAAATTGTTTATCCCACTCCAGGCAATGAATTAGGACGTAAATTGACAGACTATGCACAATTACGAATTTCTTATTATATTGTCTACGATCCATTGCAAAAACTAAGTAAAACTTTTGTGCAAGTATTTCAACTTCATGGTAGTTCTTATATTCCTAAAAATGATGCTTGGTTTGCTGATGTCAATTTAGGATTAACTCTTTGGAATGGTGTATTTGAAAATCTGAATGGTGCTTGGTTGCGTTGGTGTGATGAGTTGGGGAATGTGATTAAAACAGGAGATGAAATAGCAGCAGAAAAAAATCTTGAGATATCTCAAAAGGATACTCAGATATCCCAAAAAGATGCTGAAATATCTCAAAAAGATGTTCAAATTAAACAGGCGTTATTATTGGCAATTGAAATGGGATTGAAACTCAAGTTTGGTGATGAATATGTGGGGATATTATCTGATATTTCCCAAATAGAGAATCTGAAATTGTTGGAGGCGATCGCTTCTCAAATTCCCCAGATTTCCTCAATGGATGAGTTGCGAAAACTATTTTCTGAATAGCTCAAAAATACGAACAAGGAATGCCTAATATGGGAGCAAGATGCTCCCACTGCCATTCAAATCCGCAACCCCACACTTTAAATCTTTACTGATTCTTCATAAAAACTGGAGTTTCTTATATTTTATCCGTGATTATAATGAGTTTTTCTCCTTGTTTTTATATGATACTAAATCCGGTTTAGAAGGGAGATTTATTTTCAAGGTAAGGCAGAAAGCAGAAGGATTAGACAGATTTGGAAAAACTAGGTTTTATAACCGGATTTCGCTCCTCATTCGTAAGTCCTGAAAATAATATTACAAATTGTTCCCGATATAGCATTACTATACACGAAATAGAATCAACATTTTTGTCCATCTATCTATCACTGCCTATTTCTCTGAATCAAAATTTTTTTCTGTCGTATTAATAATATCTTTTGCTAATCGCTCGCTAAATCCCACCACAAAAGACAAAGAAAATAGAGACATCCATCTTTGATCTTGCCTCTTTTCGTTATTAATTTCACCAAAGGAAATCGGAATAATTCCGCCCTGTAAAATAGCAAAAATTAAAATGCCAAATGTACCTCCGATCAGAGGCTTATAAAAACCAACTAAGATAGGAATTATTGAGTCTTCATATTGGTGATCGTCTTCAGATTGTTCATAATTACTAAGCCGGGATAAGATACTAACTATGCTACCTAGAGCGCCAGCAGTAAAACACAAATTTCCTAGCCAAACTGTCATTTGAAAATCTTTTATATACATATCTGGTGTTTCATGGCTTCTACTATCAGCATTGAATGAAAGAATTCCTTTTGACTGTAGAGCTTTTTCTAAGTTGTCGCTTCCTGATGATAAGCCCAGTGGAAGTACTATGTATAATGGAAGTCCTAAAATTAACCCTAGTAAAATTTTCAGAATAATCTTAGAAGTAACTCTTCGATAAAAATTAATAGGTAAAGCTAGCCAAAAGTTTTTAATTCTTCTGATTCTAAATTCTCCATCAATTCGCAGTTTTTCAATCAGCCGTTTTTCGGGGTTATGCTGAAAATATTGAATGGCAATACTAAGATTAAATACTAAATTAGCAACCTCTGATTTTTGGTGAATATTTTTAATTAATTTTCCAGATAGATATAGAGTTTTGATGTCTGAGAGTAATATCAAAACTTTGGAAACTTCTTCTTGATTTTCTGCGCTTAATTCCTGGATAAAATTAGAGTCAGTAATTACCTCATTGATTTGGGCGAACAAATCATAAACTTTGGTATCTATTTCATCAATAACCGGAAGATTATGTTGTTCCTCGAAAACTGGCTTGTTTTCCAAGGAATTTAAATCATAATTATCAAAATTATCTTTAGGTTGCATATTTATAGCGATTTTCACAAAGGTAGACTACAAAACTTCATTTTTATGAATGTAGAGTGAGTGAATGTAGAATTCAGAATTATTAAATTAGGAAATTGTAGCAGTTTTCCAGAAATGTTAACTACAAAACTTCTGCCTTCAAGCCAAAATCTTTGTACTCTATATTAATTAAAACTCCTATTATACCAATTTGAAAAAAGAATGTTACGAATAATAAGTGGGATAAAAAGATTTGCTAGGAAATGTCCCTTTGACAAAAAAGAGAATTTACGACCTAAAAACTGGTATTGAACCAATTCCCATACGACTCCTGACTCCTGACTTCCCCTCCTGGGAGGGGGAGGGGCGAGGGGTGGGTTGACTCCTAAGAAATAGCCTAACTATTTGTAGCAAACATTTATCAAATTGGTATTATAGAGAAATAATAATTAATCCCATGGGGGTAGTTTGGGTTGAAGAATTTAGCTTGCTTCCCGCAAAGGTAACCCAACAAAACATGAATGTTGGGTTTATCCTTCAGATAAGCTTTGCTAATGGATAAGTTGCCTTAAGACTAACACTTAACAAAGGCGAACATTTTGAGGTTTACCTCCACTAAATTAACTTTTATAAGAAAGATAGGACTTACGCAGTACAACGTATTTTCGTCATTGCCACCCACAGAGAAGCAATCTCAAATCCCTAGTTTTTCTTGCCTCATGCTTCAACAATTGACAATTAATAATTAACAATTACCCCCTTCTTAAAAAGAAGGGGATTGACTAAAAGGAAAAATTTTTCTTCTCTTGGTCGATTGGATATGGCGTTTAGCTAACGCACAACGCGCGTTAACGCTGCGCGACATGTTTGCGTTTGCGCAGCATCCCGTAGGGAAGCATTCCGTAGGAAAAAGCGGAGCGGCTTTGCCATCCCATCCTACGGAAAGCTCCGAAGATCGACCGCTTTTTTCTCCTTAAAAGGAGAGACTTTAAACCTTAATTGTTCAATTATTAATTATTTGGTAAGTCCTGAAAGACTCAAAATGGGCTGTTCCTTTCTTAATCAATACCAAAAACTTTTTTAGCTTTTTCCCAAAATTGCAGGCGATCGCTATAACCATTTAGACCACCATTAATCAGACGGGTGACTTTTTCAAAGTCTCCTTGGTCTGCATACTCGTTAATATCCCGACTTTGCCAATACCAAGCTGCCACTGCCGCATTCGTATAAGCGTCTTGAACAGCCATTTCCGGGTTGTCTTCTAAAGGCAAACCCAATTCTTCACCGCATTGACGATAATTAGCTCTACCAGTAAGTTGAATCAGACCTCTTCCTTTATATCGTCTGCCATCTCCTGGTTGAGTATTACCTAAATCCTCTCGTCCCTCATAATCTGCACCACTAGCTAATTCTTCTTTATAATAGAAAGAACCGCTTTCATGGGCAATTTGAGCAATAAATGCACAAGTTCTTGCTGTTGTTGCTAAATCAAAATCATTTATAACTTGATTGAGAGGAGCGATATATCTATGAATATCATCATCAGAAGCATCGGGCATAATTGCTTTCAGATTTTCAGCAGTCAATAAATCTGAGTTATTAGATTCTATAATTTCTGCCTGATTTTCCCAGGATAGCTCCCAATGATCGGAGAAAATATACCAGGTTCCAGCATTATGATTGAGTTCAACTTGGTAATGTCCCTGTTCTGCTGGAGAATAATTGAGAACTTCATAAGTTTTTCCTTGAGCAACAGATGTTTTTTGACTCTCAGGAAGTTGAGAAGCTTGAGCTACTGCTTTTTTGAGAACAGTTTGACTAATTGCTTTGATAGTTTCCATTTTTTATAGTCTTGATATTTTTGTGAATGCAACAGGCAACGAGCAACAGAGGGTAGAAACAGAAGAGAGACAGGAGGTAAAGGAGCAAGGGAGTGGAAAGTTGGCAAAGCAATTCCATTAGAAAGCAATCTTAGGGCATTAGAGGTTACTTCCTTCCACTCCGGTCGCAATGATCTAGTCAGATTTAATTAGGCATAAATATTAATGTTTTTCCACCATTGCCTGTTCCCTGCTATCGGCAGAGACAGCATAGCAAAATCTACAAATTCTGAGGTAGTCCTGTTGGTTTTCCTTTAACAGAAACAGTGACTCTACCCCATCCTGCTTGTTCACCCATATCGACCCAAATTTTTCTTAAAAGATCGAAACTGTAAGGATCGTAAGCTGCTTTTACCCCTACCTGGTAAGTATTGCCCGCTCCGTCTCTAATACCATAAGGATCGTGTATGAAAATTTTCTGTTTGTCTAGGTCAAATCCTGTAGCTACCACCATGTGTCCGCTACCTTTATATGCCATACCCATAACTACTGGATATCCTGCTTGCAAGCACTCGATTAATTCATCAATTGAAAGTGTATAGGAAAAATAGGTATCTACTTCAAAATATTGTAAAGCACGAGTATTTGCTTGATGATCGGTAGTATCGCCATATTTATCTAGTATCTTCCCATACATACTTTCAAATTCACTATAACCCTCTGATTTTGCTTTTTCAACAAGATCGGGTCTGAGAAAGGCTAAAAACATTGAACAAGAAGTTAGGTTACATTGTCTGTAACCAGGTCCGTGATAGGCCGTATCGTTATCCAACTGAGAGAAATAGGGAACTTCGAGTTTTTTGAATTTTTCTTTTGTCTGTGTCATTTGAGAAATAGTATTGTATACAAAAAAGTACAAAAAACAGATGGAACAAGAAGTTTAGAGAGGCAGAATACTTTTTGAGTTCCAGTCCGGTTGAACAGTTGTCATTGCGACATTTGTAGAACATTCTATAGAAAATCAATCTCCAGCTTTGAGAGATTGCTTTCCGTTCCGGAATGCTCCGCAAACCTTGAACTCCATTTCAGTCGCAATGACTTTTACACTAAGTAATTATCTGGACTTGATATGATTTGATTAATGCTTGAGTTTTGGGCTGTTTTAGCTCAACTACAGCATAATATTGTCCTCACTAAATAGAAAGCTTGTAATTGCTTTCATTAATTAGACGTTTAAGGAAGCAAATTTCTGAATTATTTTTTTCTTAAAATTCAAAGAAACTTTACTTATAGCGCTGTGCGCAGGGAACAGGGAACAGGGAACAGGGAACAGGGGGAATAAATTGCCGATAATATAAGACTTCTAGCTCTTTTGCCCCTACTACAATTTGTAAATATACCAGCGCTCATTGCTATAGATGTTGTCTGCTTAGGAAAAGCAACTTCTGATGTCATATCAAATCTGCCTGCAATGGAAGTGTTATCAGAAACCGGGTTTGTGGAAAGTATATGTTAGTATAGTGGGGCATTATATCAAATCCGGTTAAACAACCATAGAATGGTTAAGTTAGGAGGAGTCAACCCACCCCCGCCCCTCCCCTCCTGGGAGGGGAAGTCAGGAGTCAGGAGAAGAAAGAATTACAAAGATGAGCGTAGTTATGACGATTGAAGATTTTTTTTATGTCCAATTAAACGGATTTGATATTAAATACAAACCCGGTTTCTCTGCTTTTTTATACCGATACTACCGGATTTGATGTCACTGTCTCACCAAGAACATTTCCCTATCAACCACCCTGTTACAGCCAGTAGAAATATTTTTTTCATCTTACTGGCCACCCCCCCCGATAAAATATTCCCTCAACTCCTTTCGTAATATGTTCCGTGCCTGAGAAATTCGCTTGCAGACATTATCGTAGGAAATATTTTGTTTTTGGGCAATGTCTTGATGAGACAGTTGCTGATAAAAATGCAGGATAAACGTTTCACGCATTCTCGTCGGCAAATTATCAATAGCACGACGAATCACAATCCTTTTCTCTTCTGCTTCTATAAAATAATTTGGCCTTTCTTCAACTAAAACCACTTCTTGCTCCTCAGCAGATGTGTAATCTTCGATATTTTCAACTCTATTCGCACCCCGAATATGTTCTCGATGAATATCCACACAGAGGTTATAAGTCAGTTTTGTCAGCCATGCCTTAGAATTATAAATTTTTGCTGCATTCTTTTGCTTCTTCTCCCAAGCTTTGAGCATTGCCCGACTGAGGGCATCCTCAGCATTAGTTCGGTTTCCGCCCATCCACTTGACACAGCAATAATAAAGATAATCTTCATGCTTTAGCCATTGCTGCCAAAACTCTTGCTCTGTTTTTTCAGTACAATTTAGACCCAATGTAGTAGCTGAAACTACTTTGAGAGAATTTGATACCATAATAGTCAACCCTTAAAGAAATCTATTAGTTAGTTGGAGCAGAACTATAATTTCAAGGGAATGGGTAGCATTCTTGGGAATTGTATGTTATAATTTAACACCATGAAACTTACACAATACGATCTATTTCTGTCCAAAGCTACCGATGGGGTTTGTAGACCAGTCCGGAATAAGTAATCTGAAATCCAAGTTTTTCCTACCTCATGTGTAAGTCATAAAGAGTATCTAATCATCTCTGAAAAGCTGATTTATTCCTAGATAAGTAGTCATGCAAATTTAAGACCGAAAACAATAAACGCTGTAATAGTCTATATTCAAAGAATAGAGCGATTTATTATTACCTTAAAATATGTGTAATTGATTTTGCCTATGTACTTATGTAGGAAAATCTAATTTCTTATAACTTAGTCACCACAAGGTATTTCCATCATTGTGACCGATAGGGAAAATAATCTCAAATCCAAGTTTTTCCTGCTTTATGTGTAAGTCCTGTTTCCTTAATTTATTCCCAGTAGGAATCGTAATCTTAGTTTAGATTTTTGTTCTGTTACTACCAATCACCTTGAAAAAATATCGCGATCGCTGAATAACTTTATTTCTATTTTACTATATCCTGAGTAATATGCCAAAAAACATTTTTAACGATCTTTATAGTCAGATTGATTGGGCAAATTACGATCGCCTACTTTGATCGCTAATCCGATCAATATTCGTAATCTGAATAAGCTTTGTTGAATCAAGGCAAGAGTCAAACTCTTTACTGGAGGAATTAACTAGAATTCCACTTTCTAGCTTTCCAGCTTACCATTCTGTATCATGGAATTGAGCACCGTACACTCTATGAATAAATCAAATCTGCTACTTGATTTTCACGAGATATGCGATGCCCACTTATTTTGATTGTATTCACCTAAGTAATTGAGTACTTTTTGAGGTTCCCGTTACTCAAGCAGCATCAACAAGGCTAGAATATTTAAACATTAACTCTAGACCATCGACACTTTCTGCCAAAAGCATTGATAATTCTGTACTCGTTTAAGGTAGTATATTTTTCCTTTTCTCCATCGGGAAGAAACCTATAGCCTTTAACTTCAAATTTAGGAAGGTAAAGGTCATTATCTAAGAAATCAAGCATTTTATTCAATTCACCAGGTTGCCATAAATCTTTGGCTTGCTGACCAACAATTTTACTCATTGGTTGGTTACTATTAGCAACAATGGCGGCTTGGTTCATCCAAATCACCTCGTTAGTATTCATATCAGTGATAAACTGTGGGTTAACCTCGCCGTAAATATCAATTAGACTTTTACCTAGTTCTTTAATCATTATTTTTTTACCTATAATTCTGATACCTCGTTTTGCTCCACTCCAGATGAGGCGAACCTCACCCCACTTAGTAGCTAATAAAATAAACCAATCTTCATGTTGATTGTAGATAGCAATTACGTCTTCTTTCCTATAATAAAAAGGGGCAATAAAGACGATACCCTGTTTAAAGACGGCTTCAGTCCATCCATTCAGGAATTGAGGCTGATTACCTTTGATATTTTTACTCATCTGCATTTTTTTCTGGGATTGTGTCTGCACCCGGCGTTGCACAATTAGGAATGATGAAATCTGAAAGTAAATATTTTTGGATAATTCTTTCCTCAATATATGTACAGTTGAAAATTTATTATCATTCTTTAATGTGCAATTTCATGCACCCTGTTTAAATACAGCTTTAATCCATCCATTGATAGCGATTTCTTGCCATAAAGATGGTTATAGTAGATGTTTGATTATTTTCAGAGATGTCTATTCAGGAATTGAGGCTGATTTTCGATCTTCTTCCTCATCTGCATTTTGTTCTAGGATTTGATCTCCATAGACTAGATCGGGTAGCAATTCCTGATCGTAATCAATGTATTCGCATATTAGGCTGATGTCTACATTGTTTAAAGTTTGGCCTGAAATTGATTTGATTATCGCCTTTTTTACAAGATTGTCCAAAGGAGGATCGGAATTATCAATTTTGGCTTCAAGAGTTTTTATTCTTGCTTGTTGTTCTGCTAAAGCCTTTTTATAGTCAAAACTTAATTCATGCAGAACATCGTATTCTCTACTCCTAGCTAATCCGCTCTCTATGTAAAACAAGGCCAGACTAACTAAAGTTCGCTCTTCTTGTAAAGCTCTTTCCTCTAGCTGTCTATAGGTTCCTGCGGACATAGTGACAGATATTTTTTCAGACCTTGTTTTTCGATTACTATCGATCATTAGGTGCTATTTGACTGCTATATAGAACTTATATTAATAATAAACTCTAATTAGCTGCTAAAAATGATTATTTAACAAAACTTAATATTTGATTTAGAACTTAATTGTTGGGACTAATATCATGTCCGGTTGAATATGTATAATTAAAGCTTGTAGTAGGGCTTTAGCCCGATAACAGATAGGGGCTAGAGCAATTTTACAAACAAAAACTTTTTGGTCGCGTAAGCGGTTTTCATTTCAGTAGACCACAGTAGGGGCGAATGCCATTTGCTAACGCAAAGCTCCGAATTGCGCCCTTACAGGGTTTTGGTTATGACGATGTGGTTTATCAATCTGAAAAGCGCTGTAAGACGCTCATGCTTATCAATTTCTGAATTTTTTGAGTGAAATTTTCAGAAAAAAATTTTTTCAAATAAAATCCATAGACTGACATAAAAGCTCAAAGATAGACAGAGAAAGACTCTGACAGATGGGGTGAAAAAAAAATTAGTCAAAATAGTCGATTGAAAATTCAGAAATTACTGCTGGGAAGCGTCTATTAGATAGAAGTACCAAACCAAGAAATGAAGGAGACAAATTAATGAATTTTGTCCATCAAGCTATTTTTTCCAGGGAAAAAAACTTGTATCAGTTTTACCCAGAAATTCCTCTACTGCCGGTCGTTGGTGCGCCTTCTGATGCAAACTGGCGACGTTGGTCAATGCTCCACGATGGGTCTGACTATCGTATGTATTGTTTCAACCCACATTCCGCACGTCAAAATGTAGTATCTTAGACTAAGCATTCAAAGCCTTGCCTGATAATAATTATGAAAATCATAGGTAAAAATACATATTATACAGGCTATTAATATCAATTCTCAAAAATAGAGGCTGTAATCCAAATTCTTCGTTAAAAATACCCTTGTAGTATGTTTGTGGTGCGGAATGTGGGTTTCAAGGGTAGTACCAATGATACACTCTATCAATTTATATGGGATGGTAATTCTTATAGATACGGTCATAACAATTCATATCCCAAGTTAAACATAACTGGGATTCCTGATGATGCAGATACCAGTAGCTTCTCTATGCTCTATGGGCAGGAACATTACCGACTCTACTTCCGGCAACTTGGCAACCCTACTAAGCTGTACGAGTTCATCTGGGATGATGCAGATACCAGTAGTTTCTCTATGCTCTATGGTGAGGAATATCACCGACTCTACTTGCGTCAACTTGGTAATCCCAATAAACTGTATCAATTTTTATGGGATCGAGAGGCCGAAAGTTATATCCCTGCTCCCACACTTTCAGTTTCTGGATTTCCAGATGACACGGACTGGTCTCGGTGGTCGATGCTGAATGATGGTAATGATTACCGCATTTACGCATTCAAACTTGGTAGCAACAACGAGTTCTATCAAGGAGCTTGGAATGGTAGCGAGTATAAGTATGGTTACAAATCTGCTAATTGTCAAGTATTGACTCTAGAGAACACTCCGTCAAATAGCAATTTAGCGAGTATGGCAATGTTGCATGATGGTAGTGAATATCGGTTTTATATGCAGACTTTGTAACAATCAAATTGGCCTCCGAATCTAGGGACTAAGACTGCTGGAGAAGTTGGACGTTGGTAACACCTAACCTTTCTGATTTGAGGTGTAACACAGTTGTAACTTAATTGCCAACCTATGATTACACTATTCGGTATTCAGAAGTTGTTAGAGTACTTTTGTAATAACTAACTGCACTTTACTTAATTGTTAGCTGATAGGTTGGGTCTTACTTTAGTAACCCAACCTTAATGATCTGATAACTGAGCGATCGCAATCAGCTCAATCAATAATATCATGTTTGCTTTATTAGCGATCAAAAATATATTCCACCCTCTCTTCACTTTACCTTCTTTTGTAATTATGTACGATATTCTAACTGGACTTGCTTTAAGTCCAAATGCAACTTATGGCTATGACAATAGTATTACACCACAACTTCAAGCCTTATTTAACAATACTTTCAACTACATAGAAAACAGAACCTATTTAGACTTTCAACAAGTAGATTACAATACAGCAGAAATAAAAATTAGTATAGATTCAAATACTCCTTATCTTGGCTATGCTTACTTCCCTGGAGATCGTCCAATCAACAGCGATATTTTCTTATCTGATGAATTGCTATATGTTGAAAATCAATATTTACAACAGTATGTGATATCTCACGAAGTAGTACACGCTATCGGTTTAAACCATACTGTCAGGCAAGATTCTGTTGTGTCGGAAGTCATTGACTTAAATTCACTAAACTTATTCCCTACAGCCTTTGATTTGTGGGCAATAGAAACCAATTATTTAATATCACAATTTTAGGAGTATCGGATTTGATATTAGACAACTAATCTACCAATAGGTGCGTTGCAACGCACCCTACAGAATAACTTAGCTGTTCCCTTTTCCCTACAATAATATCCGGCGATCGCCACTATATCTCTTGACTTTTTTCCCGCACTAAAACAGCAGCATCAACCGCCGAGAAACCAGAAACATCTACTTTCTGAATACTAACTCTTCTTTTTTCTAAATCATAAGTATAAGTTTTGTCATAATAGTGGAGAATTAAATCTGAAGCTGCTGCCAAGTTTCCCTCCCTCAGAAAATTAATCGCTTCTTGCGTCCGTAGACCCCCCAGTCGTCTTCTAATGCGTTCGGTCGCAGCAATCAAATCATTAATATCTGCTTCTCCATAAATTTCGACCAAAAATGCTACTCTTTCCTGACGACTACGACTTATTGAGATAACTTTCGCCCTTTCCATTTGCTCAAAAATTTCCTGGGGAATACAACACATTCCAATACGCTTACTCTCCGCTTCAACCCATAAAACTTGACTCCGGTCGAACTTTGCCCATTCCATCACGATCGCATTCCAAAATTGCTCATTAGTAGGTTGAGGCAACTGCCCCAAAGCACCGAAACTACTACCCCGATGGTTAGCTAGAGCTTCTAAGTCTAACACTTGTTCTCCTATATTTTCCAGAGCAGTCAATATCTCAGTTTTACCACTGCCAGTCATTCCTCCTAGAATAATCATTTTTTGTGGAATCGAAAATAGAGAAAGTGCCCAACGTCGAAACCCTTTGTAACCGCCAATA
Organism: Okeania sp. SIO2F5; assembly: GCF_010692685.1. NCBI lineage: Bacteria > Bacillati > Cyanobacteriota > Cyanophyceae > Oscillatoriales > Microcoleaceae > Okeania > Okeania sp. SIO2F5. Next base: position 46,771 of record NZ_JAAHGU010000038.1, read on the forward strand.
AGTAGAGCAACATTAAATCCTGCGGTTTCCAGTAACCAACCAACTGCAGCGCTACGCATTCCACCTCGCCAACAGTGAATTCTAACTTGACGGTCTGGAGCTAATACCTTCGCACGGGCAACAAAATTAGCTAATTTCGGACCGACGATCGCTAACCCTAATTCGACTGCTTCATCTTTACCTTTTTGTTTGTAGCAAGTTCCCACCAAGGCACGTTCATCATTATTAAATAGAGGGAAATTAACAGATCCAGGAATATGACCTTGAGCATATTCGCCGGGACTACGAACATCGAGAATGACTCCTGGTGTTTGGAAAAATGCGTCAGGTTTTAGGGATTTTGCCATTATTTAAAGACGGAAGACAGAAGTAGGAAGGAAGAAAGTCTTGAATATTATATTTTATCATGTTTATGTGTAGGGTATTTGCTGAAGTCCTAGATTTTTTATCCCGATATTTTTTCTTCTGCCTTCTGCCTTCTGCCTTTTGCCTTCTGCCTTTTGTTATAGCGATCGCATTCGGCAATAATAAAGAGCCTAGTTTCATAGAAAAACTAAGCTCTTGGTAGCATAACCTAAATATCATTGAGCTACTCTAAGACAAAATGTAGAAGCAAGTATTTAAAATTAAGAAATATATTTCAGCAATAATATCAAATCCGGTAGCATCGGTATAAAATCTTTTGAAGTAGGAGTCAGGTAGGGGAACCGTCGGATTGGCGACGTACAGGAGTCAGGAGTCAGGAGGGAAAAAATTTATGAAGATTTGGTAATGGTGAAGATAAAGAATGTTTTTATACCGAATTAAACGGATTTGATATAACCCGTAATATCCTCTCCACAAACATCCGCTAGAAAAGTTAAAGCGCGAAATCGTAAGCCGATAAATTGGTCATACAAAGGATTCAGTTTACACATTGCAGGAATATGAAACAGTAGATGTCCGAATAGTTTCACATCTCTCTCAAAAGGACATTGAGCTGGGATCAATTGACACAGCAAATGTGCTATTTTTTGATTATTTATTTCTACACGATCGAGATATTCGCGAATTGGTTGCAGTAGTTTATCTAGGTAGTTATGGTTTGTTTGAGCAGCTTGCTGTGAAATACTTGTAATAGAACTCATAATTAGATCATCCTATATATCAACTCTATCAATATATTTTCAGTCTAACTTTGATCTCACTTTCTTGTATAGCCAATTTGGCCTGATTTTGCAAACTTTCACAATTACTTTAATTTTTATCCTAGTATTGTGAAGATTAGATGAAATCTGTTGATATTTGTTTAAAATAACTAGCTTTTATCGCCAAAATTTGTTATTCCAAAAATCAAATCATTGAAGCTAAAAAAATTACTGTTATTCGCACTTTAGCAGAATATTCAGTAGAATTACGTTAAAAAATAGTTATGGAAATAATAAATATTGATAAATTGTTATCTAATATACTGTTTTTATAATCTCAATTGCTTCTGAATAAATATATTGACCTCGAGACAAATATCGTGAATTAATATCTAATTAATAAATCCTTGGAATTAATTTTTTTACCCGTTGTTGATAATCTGAATATTCTGGATATTTTTCACTTAACCAGGTTTCTTCTTGCCTTGCTTTCAAGTCAAGAAACAAAAAAATCACAATAACAGCTACAAAATGAGACAAACTAAGTTGAAAAATGCTCCAACCGAGAGTCAAGAAAATTAAACCGCTATACAAAGGATGTCTAACAATGCCATAAACTCCTGTTTGCACTAGCTCACCATCTACTCTTGGATATGGCAAAGGTGTCAGATTTTTGCCTAAATCTAATAATCCTTTCGCAATCAAAACTAATGCAGCGATCATAAAAAGTGCTGCTACGATCCAACAAGAGTATATTAATTTTGGCAATTCTAAACTAATTCCTGGTAGGTGATATGTAGGCAAAAAAATAAATCCTACCAGCAATAAACCTTGAATTAATACCAAATATTCACCGCGTTTGCCACTGCGCCACCCATCTCTGGTAAAACCGCAATTTGTAAGTATTTTCATGATTATATTTTTAGAATTTTTTTAACGTCGCCAATAAGGTCGCCCTTTCCAGAAAACTCCTATAGCTAGACTTATTAATGAAGTTCTAGATGCACTAACTAATACAGCAGGGAGAGGAAATAAAGACTTGAATAATAATCCGATAAATAAACATAAAACTAGCGCCCAAAGACTAGAATTATTCAGTAACCACTGCTTTTGCCAGAATTCTAATAAATAAACTGCTAACGCTCCCATTCCTACTGCTGCTCCTACAGGTATTAATACCCCAAAAATTGGAGAGGAAAATAGCATACTCAATGGTTTCAGGATAACAACAAAATAAGTGAAGCTTAAGATTAATAATACTTCTGTTGCTACAACTGCCAAAATAGCAATGAAACTTACTAAAAATAGTTCTTGCCAAGGTAAACTTTTCAAACGTTGCCAAATATTATTCATGTTTTAAGTTGATAGAATTAGGAAAATTGAGTTAATCTACAATTAGATATCTGTGGATAAAGTTTAAAACTGCTTCTAAACCAACTTTTGTTTTGAGATTCGTAAAGACAAAAGGGCGATCGCCTCGCATCTTTTTAGTATCTTTTTCCATAATATTCAGGTCTGCTCCTACATGGGGAGCAAGGTCAATTTTATTAATTACAAGTAGATCGGATTTAGTAATACCTGGACCTCCTTTTCTGGGAATTTTATCACCGGCAGCTACATCAATTACATAGATTGTTAAATCAACTAGCTCGGGACTAAAAGTTGCTGCTAAGTTATCACCGCCACTTTCGACAAATACTAAGTCTAGATCGGTAAATTTATTTTCTAACTGCTCAATAGCAATGAGATTAATAGAAGCATCTTCCCTGATAGCTGTATGAGGACAACCACCTGTTTCTACTCCTATTATACGGGAACTATCTAATGCTTGACTTCGCACTAAAAATTGGGCATCTTCTTGGGTATAAATATCATTGGTGACAACTGCAATATTATATTCTTGTCGCATTGACTTACATAAGGCATCAACTAAAGCTGTTTTACCTGAGCCTACCGGGCCAGCTATTCCAATCCGAAAAACATTCATAAATTACTAATTGTTAATGGGTATAGCAGAAGGAAGAAGGAAGAAGGAAAAAGAAAAAAGAAAAAAGGAAAAAGGAAAAGCATTTCAAATAATAGTTTAGCAGGCTATTCATTAAAATACAGTAGATTCCGTAGTAATTAAGTACCTCACGGGCAGCGGGAAGTTCTGTAAAAGTTTACCGAATAATTAATAATTAAATAATTCAGCTTTAAATCCTCCCCTTTCAAGGGGAAAAAAGAAATTTTTTCCTTTAGGGTCAATCCTCTTCTTTTCAAGGAGATGTAATTGTTAATTGTTAATTATTAATTATTAATTATTAATTGTTGAACTACCACCTCAAACCTAACTTCTAAATAATCTAGTATATTGAACTTCGTGAACCATACTTGCTAGAGATAATCCCCAACTACAACTATTTAACTCATCATCTTTTAATTTGAGGATTTCTTCGGCACTCAAAACTATTTGATTTTGCAATTCCCATAATAACTTTTGTCCTACTGTTTGACCTAGAGGAATTAATTTGACACCAGCATTAACTAGATTAGTTGCCCAACTATGTAGATAACCTAAAATTGCAGTTTCAATCTCAATTTGCCAGCTAGCAGAAATTAGACCATAAGCGATCGCAAAGTTACAAAAATCTGTTTCTGTTTCGAGTTTTTTTTGGACAAAACTCATTAATTCTGTTGATAAATCTGGCTGAATATTCGTAAATAAACGAATCAAAGTTCGACCCATTTGTAAACTTTGCAGACGCAATTCTTCTGTCTCTTTAACTGCCGTTGCCCAATTATTCCAATTATTTAAAAGCTGTAAATTTCCTGAATTAGTTTCCAAATAAGCTCTAACTATTAATGCTGCTTCTAATCGAATACTTCCAAATTTGAGACAATCTATCAACCAATTTTTGAGACTATCATAATCGGAAATTTTTCCTGTAGTTACTAATACTTCAATACCTTCTGAATAACTATAAGCTCCTACTGGTAACGCCGGACTTGCTAACTGTAAAAGACATAAAAGTTGGTTTTCTCCCTGGTTTTGATAGTGCATTATTTCCGGTTTATAAAACAGACATATATATGGTTTGCTATCTCTTGCTTAATGACCATGACCATAAGCTCCTATTTCTGGTTGAAATGGAGAGATTTCTTCTATAATTTCCATACCTAATTGTTCCAGCATAGCTTTTAACACTGGGTCTAGAGATAACTTTAAATTGGTAGGAGTAATTTCTATTGGTATATGTCTATTACCTAAATGATAAGCTGCCCTGAGTAAATCTAAGGAAGTTTTCCCTGTTATTCTCAGGATGGGTTCTGGTTTAGCAATTATTCTGACTATAAACTCACCCGTCTCATTGGCCAGTAAGTCGCGATCGCGCAGCACTGTTCCTCTAGACAAACGCAGATGTAAAATTTCTCCATTCTCTGTATCAAAACGATAGCGACTCCTGGTCCGTTGTACTGCAGTCAGAGGTAAAGTCAAACAAACTACTGCATTTTGGTCAGCAGCTAAACGTTGGGTTAAAATTACCATTGTCAGTCATGGGTTTATTGACTACTTGTTCGCTCTTGTTGAAGACGGAGCAACTCAGTTTGAATTCTTTCTCGTAAGGTTTGATTAATCTTTTGAGCCATTGTAATCTGATTAAACAGAGTAACGGTCATATCATTACTATCAATAATTTTTTTAGCTTGATTGCAGTAATTCACGGCAATTACTTGAATATTTCGTGGTAGATCGTTAACAGTGTTTTTCTGATTGCAAATAATTGGAGGAATAGATCCTCCTGGACTTTGTTTTTGAAATTCATTTTGAATTTCTTGATAAACTCCTATTCTTAAGTTTTCAATTTGTAAAACTGTAGTACTATATTTAGTTATTTCTTCATCTGTAAAGTTTGCTTCTTGTTCTTCTTCTGTATCTGTAAAAGATTCCTGAGCGTAGACAGCTCTATCAAATACAGGAATTAATGAGTTAGATAACCTAGTAGGTATTACACCCATCATTAAGCCTAATATAGATAGAGTTACTGCTGATAAAGACTGGGACATTAGTCTATGGGGATATAGTGGAACAGTACGAAATAAAGCTTTAATCTTCATAATCTGTGATAACGAATAAAATTTAAACTATCTAAATACTTACGAATTATTTTAGTCCGAGAAAGTTCCTAATTACTTAAGAGTTTCTAATGAAAGTGGAAAAATTAAAGTTATTTATAATACAGCACATCATCTGTGTTTGATCCAAGAATTTGTAATTTTTAGGAACTAGATATTTTATTCAATAGGTATATTTTAAATATAAAGCTCTGGGATATGTAATAGCTGTAGGCCAATTGGGAATTCTACTTATAGAACCCATTTGAGATATCTTTAAAAAGAGGGATTGCACATTAATGATAATAGATTTTAAACTGTACATATATTGAGGAAAGAATTATCCAAAAATATCTACTTTCGGATTTTATCATTCCTGATTGTGCAACGCCCATTTTCTTTGTTCTTGCACAGCTGTGGAGACTTCTGTCAGAGCAGTTTGATTTGGGTGATTTTTGTGTAAAAATCTAGGGTTTTTGCCCATTACTTCTGCTTTTGAATAACCAGTTATTGTTTCAAAGCCTTGATTCACATAAACTATAGGATTATCTGTTTGAGTAGAGTCAGTAATCATTATCCCATTTTGACAAGCATCAATTGCTCTGTGTAATAATTGTAATTGCTCCTCATTTTGTTGATGTTCTGAAAGCTCTTGTTTGAGTTTAGTGTTTTCTTCTTTCAATTTTTGTTTTTGTTTAGTCATCATCATTTGATTTTCTACACGAGCCAATAATTCTTCTATTTGTAGTGGTTTAGTAATATAATCTACTCCTCCCACAGAAAATTCTTTTACTTTATCTACAGAACCGTTGATAGAGCTAACAAAAATGATAGAAATATCTTTCGTTTTAGGGTTTGCTTTTAACTGTTGACAAACTTGATAACCATCTACTTGTAGCATCAGAATATCTAATAAAATTAAATCTGGCACTTGTGATTGGATAGTTATTAATGCCATTTCTCCATTGGTGGCTTCCCTTACTTAATACCCTTTTTCAGAGAGTATTTTAGCTAAAATTCGGAGATTATTAGGTTGGTCGTCCACTACTAAGATATCACCCAAAAATTCTTTAAATTGATTGTTATCCATAATTTTAAGTATATACACTGAAATTAGTAATTTACTCTAACTAAATCCATTGAAATATTTCAGTAAAATTATCTAAAATAAAGATAATTTTTTCACAATTATTATTATTTAGTAGGTAATTATTATCTACTAAGTCATAGTTAGTAACTATTTTACCTTAATAATTTTCTAGATCCAATACTTAATTAATTGAGTCTCGATTTGGGCAAATTAAAAACTATAGCAATCCTATTTTATTCCTGTCAAAAATCTTACTGCTTTTTAGGGAACACTTAACTGGGAACAGGGAACAGGTAAGAGTTTCAGTTTTTTTATTTACTTTTTGATTACCCGCAATCTATTTAGGATTGCTATAGAGAATATTTTAACTCTTAAATAAAATTGACAAAATCATAGTATTGTTATATAATTTAAATAAATTTTAAATATAAATATAAATTAACCTAATTATTAATACTTAGTTTCTAATGAGTAATAATGAGTAATATTGTACTAGATGTTCGCGACCTTAAAGTTCAATTTACAACAGAAGAAAAACTACTAAAAGCTGTTGATGGTATATCTTTTGCAGTCAAACGAGGGCAAACTCTAGGAATTGTAGGGGAATCAGGTTCCGGAAAATCTGTTACATCTCTGGCAATTATGGGTTTATTACTAACTAAATCTTGTCAAATTAACGGTGAAATTTGGTTCAATAATTCTGCTAAAAATGAACAAAATTCTCAACCAATAAATTTATTACAGTTACCAGCAGAGCAAAAACAAGAATACAGGGGTGGCGAAATAGCCATGATTTTCCAAGAACCTATGAGTTCTCTTAACCCTGTTTATACCATTGGATTTCAGTTAACAGAAGCTATTAGATTTCATCAAAATGTTTCACCAACAGAAGCACGACGTCAAGTAGCATCTCTACTTCAAGAAGTAAAACTTCTGCCTAATGATGAAGTGTTGCGACAAAAATCTATAGAAGAAATAGCAGAAGAAGGAAGAAGCGGTGCGACCCCGCGACGACGCCAGTCGCAAGGGAATGCGCACCAAGAGAGGAATAAGGAAGAAGGAAGAAGGAAGGAGGAAGAAGGAATAAGGAAGGAGGAAGAAGGAATAAGTAGTGGTACAAGCGAACGCGAAATTATGCTACAAGTCAACAAAAAAAAGCTGGCCATGCTAGACCGTTATCCTCACGAACTTTCTGGCGGTCAGTTGCAAAGAGTGATGATAGCAATGGCGATTTCTTGTAACCCCACTTTATTAATTGCAGATGAACCTACAACAGCTTTAGATGTTACAGTCCAGGCGAGAATTTTAGAATTACTCCGGGAGTTGGGACAACGCAGAGGAATGTCAGTTATATTTATCTCTCACGACTTAGGAGTAATGGCTGAAGTTGCGGACACTATAGCAGTAATGTATCAAGGTAAAATAGTTGAGTCTGGCGAGATCGGACAAATATTTACTCAACCACAGCATCCCTACACAAAAGGTTTATTAGCTTGTCGTCCTCCCCTCCATGGAAAAATTTTGCGCTTGCCTACTGTTTCTGATTTTATGGAAGAAGTAACAAACTCAAATGGCGAAATTGAAATTAGGGAAAAAAAGATAACAGTAACAGCAGAAAAACAAAATGTAGATTTGGCAAAACAAACAACTCCCCAAACAACAGAAAATTCAATTTTACAAGTTAATAATTTGCGAGTAGGATTCCCAGTTAAAGGAATGTTTGGTCAAACTAAACGTTTATATATGGCAGTTAATGACGTTTCTTTTGCAGTTGCTCCTGGTGAAACTTTGGGTTTAGTGGGAGAATCTGGTTGTGGTAAAAGTACCTTAGCTAGAGCAATACTACAATTGATTCCGATTACAAGTGGACAGGTGTTTTTTGAGGGTCAAGAAATAACAAACTCTCATAGAGGTAGGTCAGGAATTAAGCAATTGATACGGAGGTTACGACGGGATATGCAAATTATTTTTCAAGACCCCTTTAGTTCTCTAGACCCTCGTTTAACTGTTGGTGCTGCAGTAATGGAACCAATGTTAATTCATCGAGTAGGCAATAATTCCCAAATTAGGCGCGATCGCGCAGTATATTTATTAGAAAGGGTAGGATTAACTGCTGATTCATTAAATCGTTATCCCTATGCTTTTTCTGGTGGTCAACGTCAACGAATTTGTATTGCTCGTGCTTTAGCTTTGAATCCTAAATTGATTATTTGTGATGAATCTGTTTCAGCTTTAGATGTATCGGTGCAAGCGCAAGTTTTGAATTTGTTTAAAGAGTTGCAAGATGAGTTTGGTTTAACTTACATATTTATTTCCCATGACTTGAGTGTAGTTAAATTTATGAGCGATCGAATCATGGTAATGAATCAAGGTAAAGTTGAAGAAATTGGCCTTGCCGAACAAGTTTATAATCAACCGCAACGAGAATATACGCGACAACTTATTGCCTCTATTCCTACTGGAAATTTAGAGAGGTTTAAGGTTTCGTAACTTGAGGAGTCAGGAGTCAGGAGTCAGGAGTCAGGAGGTAAGAAAGAAGGAAGAAGGAAGGAGGAAAAAGTTTTTTGGTCGCGGAGTGGTGTTCTTAATTTAGAGGAGTCAGGAGTCAGGAGTCAGGAGTCAGGAGGGAAGAAAGAAGTTGGGCAATACTTCAGTTGTCAACCGATCAGTACAAGCAAAATCACTTTGTATGCTAATTTTAGCTTGCGTTAATGTTAATTATTCTTATGTTTGCTTCTCCCTGTACGGACGTTGCATGCAACGTTCCTACCTACTCCCCTGCTCAACAAAATGTATAGCAATGTGCGCTTGCATATTTACAAATTACCGAAAAATTGTGGTTTAAAGCCTCCCCTTTTAAGGGGATAATAAAGAAAAATTTTCATTATTAGTCAATCCTCTTGTTTTCAAGGAGAGGTAATTATTAATTATTAATTATTAATTGTTGAAAAGAACTGTCCAATAGCTAAAAGTTTTATCATTTTCTTTGTGGGTTTAATACCCCACCGTCAACGGGGGTGTTCACGCATTACTTGGGGGAGCGAATCCCCATGTAATTTTCCTCCTGTCTCCTGTCTCCTGTCTCCTGTCTCCTTCTTCAAACTATCAGTTTTTTATTCCCCCTGTTGCCTGTTGCCTGTTGCCTGTTGCCTGTTGCCTGCGCACAGCGCTATTATAAAAAAGAACTAACACATAACAGATGAAATAATTATGATTGAATGGTTAATTGCTTGGGGGGGTAGTGAAGCGGTTAAATTTATTGCTCAGGAAGTTATTGGAGAATTAGCTAAGGGTACTGCTG
>NZ_JAAHGU010000039.1:0-51358 GCF_010692685.1 Okeania sp. SIO2F5
TGTACTTTCAGAGATAGAGGTGACAAATCCCGCATCAGGTAGTTTGTGGGGATTAGGGCAAATCATCAGCCTAGAACACCCAGAACTAAGATGTCAACGCATAGACTACGACAGCAAATCAGAACAGACCCAAACACTGACAGCAGTAGTAGCAGAAATCCAATCACAGAGCTTAGAAAACCAAATATCCATTCGTAATGGAGTCCGTTATGTAGCTAGGCTCGCACAGGAACATAAACAAAGAGACCAACAAAATCAACCCCTCCAATTAAAACTATCAAAATATGGAGTCATAGACAACCTCAACTGGCAACCAATGGAGCGACATTGCCCATCAGGCAACGAAGTAGAAATCCAAGTCGCCACAGTTGGATTAAACTTCCGAGACGTACTCAATGCTCTCGGATTACTCCAAGAATACTACAGGGAAAATTTAGGAATTACCAGTACGGAGCAACTGACTTTTGGGTTTGAATGTGCAGGAACAATTGTAGCAGTCGGAGAAGAAGTATCACAGTGGCAAATTGGAGACGAAGTGATAGCTACAATGATACACGATGGATTCAGCAGTTTTGTGACAGTCAAAGCTGAGTATCTGCTACCCAAACCCCAACAAATGAGCTTCAGTGAAGCAGCAACCCTTTCCACGACATTCCTAACAGCCAATTATGGATTAAAACAGCTAGCCAAAATCCAACCAGGAGAGCGAATCTTAATCCATGCCGCAGCAGGAGGAGTAGGGCAAGCAGCAGTACAAATAGCTCAAGAAGTAGGAGCAGAAATATATGCCACAGCCTCACCCGGAAAATGGGAATTTCTCAAATCACTAGGTATCAAACACATATATAACTCCCGCACACTGAATTGGGCAGAGGAAATGATGGCACAGACAGAAGGAAAAGGAGTAGATGTAGTCCTCAATAGTCTCAATGGAGAGTATATAGACAAAAGTATAGAAGTATTAGCAACAGGAGGCAGATTTGTCGAAATTGGCAAAATCGGAATTTGGTCAACTGAACAAGTTACAGAAAAACGAGCAGATGTAAAGTATTTTCCCTTTGACTTAGGAGAAGTAGTTGAACAACAACCAAATATCATCACTCAACTATCAGCAGAATTAACTCAGCAATGGGACAAGGAGCAACTCAAAGCATTACCTCATAAAGTCTTTTCCAGTACAGAAGTAAGCTCCGCCTTCAGGTATATGCAGCAAGCCCAACATATAGGGAAAGTAGTAGTTTCCATGCCAGAGGTTAAAAATCATCAAATCTCAATCCAACCCGAAGCAAGTTATTTGATTACAGGAGGCTTAGGATCATTAGGATTAGAAGTAGCCCAGTGGATGGTAAAACAGGGAGCTAAACAAATAGTCTTAACAGGGCGTCGAGCGGCAAATGAAACAGCACAAGAGGTTATAGCTGAGTTAGAAGCAGTCGGAACTTCAATCAGTGTGTTATTAGGAGATATTTCTGTGGAGAAAGATGTAGCAGAAATTTTCCAAAAAATGCAGACATTAGCACCACTCAAAGGAGTAATTCATGCTGCGGGAGTATTGGATGATGGGTTAGTGCAAAAGATGAGTACACAACAGTTGACAAAAGTCATGGCCCCCAAGGTGGCAGGCACTTGGAATTTGCATCAGATGACCAAAGAATTAGAATTAGATTTCTTTGTCTGTTTTTCTTCTATGGCTTCAATATTAGGAAATGCAAGTCAAGGAAATTATGCAGCCGCCAATGGATTTATGGATGCGGTAGCTAAATATCGTCGTGGTTTAGGATTACCAGGGTTAAGTATCAACTGGGGAGCATGGGCATCTGGGGGTATGGCAGTGCGTTTGGAGACTCAGCTTCAGAATCGCTTAGAAAGTAGTGGAATCAGGACAATTCAACCAGAGCAAGGGATGGAGGCATTGGAGAGCTTGTTATCAGGCTCTCAAGGCCAAGTAGGAGTGTTTCCGGTGAATTGGTCACAGTTTTTAACAGTACCTGGTATGCAGAAAATGCCATTGTTGTCAGAGTTGATTTCGACTCAACCATCAGTGCCTCAAAAATCGGGATTGTTAGAAAAATTAGAAGCTATAGCGATTAGCGAGAGGATGGAGTTATTTACAACTCACATTCGCTCAATGATAGCCCAAACTTTAGGACTCAAAGATGGGCAAAAGTTGGAAAGGCGTCAACCATTGTTTGATTTAGGATTAGATTCTTTGATGGCAGTGGAGTTAAAAAATAGGTTAGAGTTAACTTTACAGACAAGTTTAAGTTCTACACTGTTATTTGATTATCCTACCCTGGAAGCATTAGTAGAACATTTAGCTGATGTTATTCCTCTTGAGTTTTCTGTAACAGATAACTCCGATAAAAGTAATAACATGTCTCGTTTTGAAGAAATGTCTGAAGACCAAATGTTTGGCTTACTTGCTCAAACACTCGAATCTATAGGAGGTAAAAAAATTGATAAATAACAGTACAAGTACTCAGACACAAGACTACAAAGCTTTAGTGGGAAATGCTATTCTTCAGATAGAAGCTTTAAAGTCAGAATTAGAAGCTATCAAAAATCCGAAAAAGGAACCCATAGCTATCATTGGCATGAGTTGTCGTCTCCCTGGAGGAGTCGATTCTCCTGAAGCATTCTGGCAATTGCTCAATCAAGGAATAGATGCTATATCTGAAGTCCCCCAACAGAAATGGAACATTGATGAATACTATGACCCCAACCCCGATACTCCAGGCAAAATTATCACTCGCTATGGTGGTTTCCTCTCCCAAGTAGAGCAGTTTGATGCACCATTTTTCGGCATTTCTCCCCGAGAAGCTCAAAGCTTAGACCCACAACAAAGGTTATTGCTAGAAGTCAGTTGGGAAGCAATAGAAAGAGCAAATCTATTACCAGAAAAACTTTTCAAGACTCAGACAGGAGTCTTTATTGGTATCTGCAGCAGTGATTACTCAGAACAGCTAGCTCATTCGAGCACACCAGAAGCTTATTGGGGTACAGGCAACGCTTTGAGTGTAGCCGCCGGACGTTTATCATATTTATTAGGATTTAAAGGGCCTTCTTTATCCGTAGATACAGCTTGCTCTTCCTCCTTGGTATCTGTACATTTAGCTTGTCAAAGTCTGAGAAATCAGGAATCAGAGCTGGCCTTAGCTGGTGGTGTGAATTTGTTGTTATCTCCTAAAAATAGTATTGTATTTTCTCAAGCAGGAATGTTATCTCCTGATGGTCGATGTAAAACTTTTGATGCTGATGCTAACGGTTATGTAAGAGCTGAAGGATGTGGAGTTATTATCTTGAAACGACTTTCTGATGCTGTAGCCCATGGGGATAATATCCTGGCAGTGATTCGTGGAAGTGCCATAAACCAAGATGGAGCGAGTGGAGGATTGACTGTACCAAATGGTCCATCTCAACAAGCAGTAATTCGTCAAGCATTAGAAAATGGAGGAGTAGAGCCAGGGAGTGTAAGTTATATAGAAGCTCATGGTACAGGGACATCCTTGGGAGACCCCATAGAAGTAGGAGCAGTAGGAGAAGTATTTAAAAAGACTCACACTCAAGACAAACCTGTAATTATGGGTTCATTGAAGACAAATATTGGTCACACCGAAGGAGCAGCAGGGATAGCAGGTTTAATGAAAGTAGTATTGCAATTGCAGCATCAACAGATAGTACCTTCGTTACATTTTCATCAACCGAACCCTTATATAAATTGGGAAGAATTACCTGTAGAAGTTTCAACTCAGCTCATGTCTTGGCCCGAACATCGTATGTCTCGTGTGGCGGGTGTGAGTTCTTTTGGTTTTAGTGGCACTAATGCTCATGTAGTTTTAGAAGAAACTTCGATGGAACTACAGAATAAATATAGCCGAGAACCTGCATCTATAACAGGAACTGAAGAGAATATAGAACGTTCGCTGCATATATTAACTGTGTCAGCAAAAACAGAAAAAGCATTGAGTGATTTAGTCAAGAGTTATCAAAATTATCTACAAGCAACAAATAATGAAAGGAAGCTAGCTGATATATGTTATACAGCCAATACATCAAGAGCTAAGTTTGATTATAGATTAGCAATTATTGCCTCAAACCGACAAGAATTGGTAGAAAAACTGCAACAGTACAAACAAGGAGAGTTAGTAGCTGGTATCTACTCAGGAGAAGTAACAGACGACAGCAGCACCCCTAAAGTAGCCTTCTTATTCACAGGGCAAGGGTCTCAATACGTAAAAATGGGCAGGCAGTTGTATGAAACAACACCCCTTTTCCGAGCTGCTATGAACCAATGTGATGAAATTCTCAGCTCTGAACTAGAAGAGTCTGTGTTAGACATTCTGTATAAAGATAACAATGATTCCCAAGCATCTCTACTCAACCAAACGGGTTATACTCAACCGATAATATTTGCTGTTGAATATGCCCTATTTAAATTATGGGAATCTTGGGGAATTAAACCAAGTATAGTAATGGGTCACAGTGTAGGAGAAATAGTTGCAGCAACAGTAGCTGGAGTATGGAGTCTAGAAGATGGTCTGAAACTAATAGCAGCCAGAGGCAGATTGATGCAAAACTTACCATCCGGTGGAGAAATGGTATCATTAATGGCATCAGAATCAGTAGTGAGTCAATATATCACTCCAGAGAGTGAAGTAGCAATAGCAGCAATCAATGGACCTGAAAGTACAGTTATTTCTGGAGCATCCATTGCCATCAAAGGAATAGTAAATCAACTAGAAGCCAAGGGCATCAAAACTAAACAACTAGAAGTATCCCACGCCTTCCATTCACCATTAATGGAACCGATGTTGTCTGAATTTGAGGCCGTGGCCAATCAACTGACCTACAATCAACCTCAAATCCCAATCATTTCCAATGTGACAGGAACAATAGCAGATGAGAGTATTGCTTCAGCCAATTATTGGGTAAATCATATCCGTCAACCAGTAAGATTTGCTCAAGGAATAGAAACATTAAACCAACAAGGTGCTGAAATATTCTTAGAAATTGGACCAAAACCTATATTGTTAGGTATGGGTCGTGAGTGTCTCATGGGATCAAAAAAACTATGGTTGCCAAGTTTACGTTTGGGCAAACCAGATTGGTTACAAATGTTGCAAAGTTTAGGGGAATTGTATATACGATCAATACAAATTGATTGGTTAGGATTTTATAAGGATTATTCGTGTAATAAGGTAGAGTTACCAACATATCCTTGGCAACGAAAAAGCTATTGGATTAAAAATATTCCTAACAACAAACTTAGTAAAAGTTTATCCGAACCACAATTATTAAAAACCCAAACACAAAGAAATCGAGAAAGAGGGCAGAAAGTCAAGATTGAATTATTAAATCTAGATTCAATGTCTGTAGCCAAATCATCACCAACAAGCTTTGTGAAGCAACAAACAAATACTGAAATTTCAGATTTTCAGCAAACAAATACTGAAGTTTCAAATTTTCAGCCTTTAGTAACTAGGCAGAACTTAGATTTTAATGAAATTAAAGAAACCCTGAAACAAAAGTTAGCTGATGCTATGTATCTAGAGCCAAGCGAAATAATAGAAAATAAAAAATTTATCGACTTGGGATTAGATTCTATTGTAGGAGTTGAATGGATTAATAGTATTAATAAACATTATGGATTGAATATTAAAGTAACTAAAGTTTATAATTATCCTACTGTGTTGGAATTTACACGATATATCGCTCAAGAGTTGTCAAGCCAGAAAAAAGTTCCTGTGGACACTCCTCAAATTTTACTGAAAACAGAACCATCTGAATCTAAGGCTGAGGTAAATTTGTCAGAAATTAAAGAAACCCTGAAACAAAAGTTAGCTGATGCTATGTATCTAGAGCCAAGCGAAATAATAGAAAATAAAAAATTTATCGACTTGGGATTAGATTCTATTGTGGGAGTTGAATGGATTAATAGTATTAATAAACATTATGGATTGAATATTAAAGTAACTAAAGTTTATAATTATCCTACTATATTAAAACTGGCAGAATATATCAAGCAAGAAATTGATTCTGATAATTCTACCGCTGTTCCCGTTAAACAAGAATTGCCCAAAAATCCAGTTGCGGATTCATTGACTCAAAACATGGATTCCTCTAGTGAATTACAAGAAAGTTTGATGCAAGAATTAGATTCAATACTTGAATGGGTAGCGAAAAAAGAGTTGTCTACTAAAGTAGCAAATCAAATGATTGAAAAATTAAAACAAAAAGCTCGTGCCAATTAATTAATATTATTTAATTTATTTATGAGGAGTTAAAGTGATGGAACAAGTAGGAATTGAAGCACTAAATGTATATGGAGGAATAGCTAAATTAGATATACGAATGCTAGCACAAGCACGTCAATTAGATATGACTCGCTTCGATAACTTAATGATGAAAGAGAAAACTGTGGCTATGCCTTATGAAGACCCTGTTTCTTATGCAGTTAATGCTGCTAAACCAATCATAGATGGCTTGAGCGACTCAGAGAAAAAATCTATAGAAATGGTAGTGACTTGTAGTGAGTCTGGTATTGATTTTGGTAAATCTATGAGTACCTATATTCACGATTATTTGGGGTTAAGTCGCGGTTGTCGGATGTTTGAAGTTAAGCAAGCTTGCTATTCGGGTACCGCAGGTTTGCAGATAGGATTGAACTTTATTTTATCCCAAACATCTCCAGGAGCTAAAGCTTTAGTAATAGCAACTGACATATCTCGTTTCTCAATTGTAGAAGGAGGGGAAGCTTTAAGCGAAGATTTGTCTTTTGCTGAACCTAGTAATGGTGCAGGAGCAGTGGCAATTCTAGTTAGCGATATTCCTAAAATTTTTCAAGTTGATGTAGGTTGCAATGGTTACTATGGTTATGAAGTCATGGATACTTGTAGACCAAATCCAGATTCAGAAGCAGGAGATGCAGATTTATCACTTCTTTCTTATTTAGATTGTTGTGAAAATGCTTACCTAGAATATCAAGAGCGAGTAAAAGGAGTTGACTACCAAAAAACTTTTAATTACTTGAGTTTTCATACACCTTTTGGTGGTATGGTAAAAGGGGCGCATAGAAGTATGATGCGTAAAATGAAAAAGGCTAAACCAGTTGAGATTGAGGAAGATTTTCAAAGAAGGGTGATGCCTGGATTAGTTTATTGTCAACAAGTAGGTAATATTATGGGAGCAACTGTACTTTTATCTCTAGCTAGCACTATTGACAATGGAGAATTCGATAAACCTCGACGGATTGGGATGTTTTCTTATGGTTCTGGTTGTTGTTCAGAATTTTATAGTGGGTTTGTGACTCCAGAAGGAAAGCAAAGTCAAGCTCAACAGGGAATTTCTGCACAGTTGGCACAGCGCCATTCTTTAAGTTGGAATGAATACGAACATTTACTTTATAAAAGTAGTGTAGTTGCTTTTGGAACCAGAAATGTGACTTTAGACTATCAACTTTTCCCTGAAGTCTGGAAACAGATAGAAGGTAAAGGTAGATTAGTTTTGAAACAAATTAAGGAATTTCATCGAGAGTATGAATGGGTCTAAGTTGTGTAGATTTACACTACATAGGAATTATTAGAGTAATAAGGCAAAATTAAAAGTTTTAAATAACGTCATATATGATAGCAGAAAACAAAATGGAAGCTTGACACAATCAATTTAGAATTCTTATATTTATATAGAAAACATCAACTTTATGATAAATCGTATAATAACAGACACAGAAATAGTAAGACTTGTAGAGTTAGAGAAAGGGATTGTCCAAATTGTGATGCAAGATGAGGAAAATCACAATGTCCTTTCTGAGAAATTGATGGCAGAATTGTTTCAATGTTTCCAAATAGTTAGCAATAATTCTACCTATAAAGTGGTTATATTAACAGGAACTAATCGTTATTTTTCTACTGGTGGTACTCAGGAACAATTAATGTCAATTTTTAGAGCGGAAATTGAATGTACCGATGGTTTTGAAATATTGAGTTTGCCATTAAAATGTCCGATCCCAGTTATTGCTGCTATGGAAGGTCACGCATTAGGAGGAGGTTTAGCTCTTGGCTTATATGCAGATTTTTTGGTGCTGAGTCGAGAAAGTTATTATGCTAGTAATTTTATGAAATATGGTTTTACTCCAGGGGTAGGAGTAACATATATGTTGCCTAAGAAACTAGGAGTAGAATTAGGGCAAGAAATGACGTTTACAGCCAGAAACTATAGCGGTCAAGAACTAGCAGATCGAGGTATTCCTTTTCCAGTTATGCCAAGAAAAGAAGTGCTAAATTATGCACAACAAATCGCTAGTGAACTGGCAGAAAAGCCGAGGTTATCTTTAGTAACTTTAAAAGAAAATTATATCTCAGAACTTAAAGAAAAGTTACCTTTGGTGGTCAAAAAAGAACTAGAAATGCACCAAATAACCTTTCATCAACCAGAGGTTGAAAATAGGATTAAGATAAATTATGATCGATTAAAACTTAACAGTACATCAAATGTGACAGAAATTAGTCGGGAGATAGATAGTGATTTGATATCTCAAGGACAGACGATTCAACATCAACAGGAAAATTTATTAAATAGATTACAATTAGGTGAAGTTTCTTTAGAGAATACCAAGGAACTATTTAGGGTAATTATTGGAGGAGAAAAAACTCTCAAGAATATAACAAAATCCAAGAAAACTAACAGGATAAATACAGAAAATTCAGAGGATATATTATCTTTATTAAGTTCGGGAAAAATGTCTTTAGACAATGCTAAGAACATTTTCCGAGCAGAAATTGCAGAACTAAAGTCGAAAAAAGATAGGGTTCTGTCTACCTCAACTGATATAACTAAATCCCGGAAAACTAATAGGATAAATACAGAAAATTCAGAGGATGTATTATCTTTGCTAAGTACAGGAAAAATGTCTTTAGATAATGCTAAGAACATTTTCCGGTCAGAAATTGCAGAACTAAAGTCGAAAAAAGATAGGGTTCTGTCTACTTCAATTGATAATACAGATATAGCAATTGTTGGAATGTCATGTCGATACCCAGGTGCAAGAAACTGGAAAGAATTTTGGGACAATTTAAAGAATGGAGTTGACAGTGTAACAGAAGTTCCTATCGGAAGATGGGAAGAAAAAAACTGGTTTCATCCAGATCCAGAGCATCCAGGTACTTCCTATTCAAAATGTGCTGGTTTTTTAGATGAAGTTGAAAAATTTGACCCTTTATTCTTTCAAATTTCTCCCGATGAAGCTCAGTTTATGGAGCCTCAACAAAGAATATTTTTAGAAGAAGCTTATCATGCTATAGAGGATGCAGGATATGCTACTGATTCTCTCAAAGGTAAACAATATGGAGTGTTTGTTGGAGCATCAACAAATTGTGATTATAGCAAGTTATTGTCAATTTCTGGATTAGATACCAATAGAATGGCACTGACAGGAAATATTCTGTCCGTTATACCAGCAAGAATTGCCTATTTACTTGACTTGCGCGGGCCAGTAGTAGCTATTGATACGGCTTGCTCGTCGTCATTGGTAGCTGTTCATCAAGCTTGTGAAAGTATACAAAGGGGAGAGAGCGAAATGGCGATCGCTGGAGGTATTACTGTTATGTCAACAGCAGACTTGCAAATAGTAACGAGCCAGTTTCAAATGGTGTCTCCTGAAGGACGTTGTAAAACTTTTGATGCTTCAGCGTCAGGTACAGTTTGGAGCGAAGGTTGTGGTGTTGTCTTATTAAAAAGATACGATCAAGCGATTCAAGATAACGACCATATATATGGAGTTATCAAGGCAACAGGAGTTAATTATGATGGTAATACTAACGGTATTAGTGCCCCTAGTAGTCAGTCTCAAGCCAGTTTAGAAGAAGCAGTTTATCAGAAATTTGGCATTAACCCAGAAACTATTAGTTATGTGGAAGCTCACGGTACAGCAACACCTCTGGGAGATCCAATAGAAGTAGAAGCTTTAACAGAAACATTTTCTAAGTGGACAAACAAGAAACAGTTTTGTGCGATCGGATCGGTAAAGACTAATATTGGTCATTCCGCTGCTGCTGCCGGAGTTTCTGGTTTAATCAAGACAATTTTGTGTCTCAAAAACCAGAAGTTAGTTCCTTCGTTACATTTTAATCAAGCAAACCCACATATTGATTTTGAAAATAGCCCATTTTATGTCAATACAGAATTGAAAAATTGGGAAGCACTTCAAGACAAACCAAGGCGAGCTGCGGTTAGCTCTTTTGGTTTTAGTGGCACTAATGCTCATGTAGTTGTAGAAGAAACACCTTATGAATTTAGAATTCTGAATTCAGAATTTAGAAGTGATAATGATAGCGTGACTCTTCTACAAGAGGCAGATAATTTAGAACGTTCGTTGCATTTATTAACTCTCTCAGCAAAAACAGAAAAAGCTCTTTCTGAGTTGGTTGTTAGTTATCAAAATTATCTAAGGGAAGAAAATAATGACAGTGAGTTAGCAGATATTTGCTACACAGCTAATACCGGACGTACTAACTTTAACCACAGACTAGCATTCATTGCCTCCAACCAACAAGAACTAGAAGAAAAACTCCTACAATACAAAGCGGGTGAGGAAGTAGTAGGAATCTGTTCTGGAAAACTGCCTAATGAGAGTGCTAAACCTAAAATCGCCTTTTTATTCACAGGTCAAGGTTCTCAATACGTGAATATGGGGAGGCAACTTTATAAGGAATCATCAGTATTCCGAGAAGCTATTAATAAATGTGACGAAATCTTAGGTAAACTTCATACAACCTCCCTACTAGAAATTCTCTATTCTGAAGACAAAGACGCATCCAACTCATTTCTATTAAGTCAAACTGCTTATACCCAACCAGCCATTTTTGCTATAGAATATGCTCTAGCACAACTATGGCAATCCTGGGGAGTAAAACCACAGCTAGTTATGGGTCATAGTGTGGGCGAATATGTAGCAGCAACAGTTGCAGGAATTTTCAGTTTAGAAGATGGTTTGAAACTGATTGCCGAGCGAGGACGGTTGATGCAAGAGTTACCTCCGGGTGGTGAGATGTTTGCTGTAATGGCATCAGAGTCAAGAGTTCAAACATTGATAGCTCGATATCCCGAAATAGCTATTGCAGCTATAAATGGACCTGAGAGCACAGTTATTTCTGGAGAGTCAACTACACTCAGAGCTGTTGTTAGTAGCTTAGAAGCTGAGGGAATCAAAACCAAACAACTAGAGGTATCCCACGCTTTCCATTCACCATTAATGGAACCTATGTTGGCAGAGTTTGAAGTAGTAGCTAATCAACTTACATACAATGAACCCAAAATATTAGTAATATCCAATCTTACAGGAACAATAGTAGACGATAGTATTGCTTTAACTGCTACCTCACCCGAAAGCAAAGGTGAGGTGTCAGCAAAGAGATGGGTAAATCATGTACGTCAACCAGTGCGGTTTGCTCAAGGGATGGAAACTTTGCACAAACAAGGTGCTGAAATATTCCTAGAAATTGGACCCAAACCAATATTATTAGGGATGGGAAGGCGGTGTTTGCCAGAAGATGTAGGTGTGTGGTTGCCATCATTACGTCCTGGAGTAGACGAATGGCAACAGATGTTGTCTAGTTTAGGAGAGTTGTATGTACGAGGAGCTAAAATAGACTGGGTAGGAGTGGACAAAGATTATACTCACCAGAAAGTAACATTGCCAACTTATCCATTTCAACGACAACGGTATTGGGTGGAAACAGCAATTGTTGATTCCTCCGATAATACCCAAAGTATGATGGCTTCTGGTGACCGTCAAAATACTGTTCAAAGCTTAATTAATTATTTGAAAACAACTGCGGAATTTTCTGATTCAGAATTACAATTATTTGATAAAATAGAAAAGATATTAGAAAATAATTCTGTGACGCAAGTAGAGGATTTAGAAAAACTAAAAACGGATTCAGAATTGGTCCATATTTTAGAGAAAACTCCTCAACAAGAACGTCAACCTTTTTTAATTAATTACTTACAAAATCAAATTGCTACTTTTTTAAAATGGCCATCTTCACAACTACCAGACCCAGAAATAGGTTTTTTTGAAATGGGTATGGATTCGTTGATGATTATAGAGTTAAAGAAAAGACTGGAAAAAATATTGTTAGTTACTCTGTCTGATACTTTAGCTTTTAATTACCCTAATATCTCATCTTTATCTAGTTATATACTTGAAGATTTATTGGGGTACGCTAAAACAGAAAATAAAGAAATCACACAAACAGAAAATAATAATACTATCGACGATTTTTCACAAATAGAAGAGTTGTCAGAAGATGAATTAGAAGATTCAATCCTTCAAGAAATTCTAGAAGTAGAAACACTTTTAAAATAAATTAAAATAAATGGATAATTTGTCAAAAGAAACCCAAGACTTATCTTCATCTAAACGACTATTGCTATTAGTCAAGCAATTACGGTCAAAAGTTGAAGAATTTAAAAATACAGAAAAAGAACCGATCGCGATTGTTGGTATGGGATGTCGATTTCCTGGAGGTGCAAATAACCCTGGAGCTTTCTGGGAATTATTGCGTAGAGGGAAAGATGCCGCTATAGAAGTACCACCTGAACGATGGGATATTGATTCTTACTACCATCCTGACCCTGGAACTTTTGGTAAGATGTATGTCCGTAAGATCAACTTTTTACATGAAGAAATAGATAAATTTGATGCTGATTTTTTTGGTATTGCTCCCAAAGAAGCAGTTAAGATGGACCCTCAACAAAGGTTATTATTAGAAGTCTCTTGGGAAGCATTAGAAAATGCAGGTATTGCTCCCAAAAAACAGATGGGTAGTTGTAATGGAGTATTTATCGGGATTAATACATCTGACTATATGATGCTACAGATAGATTCATCTACATCTAATGGAAATGGCTTAGGAGCTTATTTCTTTACAGGCAATACTCCTAGTGTGGCAGCAGGTCGTCTATCTTATTATCTGGGTTGGCAAGGCCCTGCAATGGCAGTAGATACAGCTTGTTCTTCTTCTCTAGTGGCAACTCATCTCGCTTGTAAAAGTTTGCGTGCTGGAGAATGTAAGCTAGCCATTGCTGGAGGAGTAAATTTAATTATTTCTCCCTACGGAAGCGTAATTTTATCTCAGATGCAGGCGCTATCTGCTGACGGTCGTTGCAAAACTTTTGATGCAGCAGCAGATGGTTATGGGCGGGGTGAGGGCTGTGGAATAGTGGTCTTGAAGCGACTATCTGATGCCGTCTCAGATAATGACAATATTCTAGCAGTTATTCGTGGTTCCGCAGTCAATCACGATGGACGTAGCAGTGGGTTAACTGTTCCCAATGGTTTAGCTCAACAAAAAGTGATTCGTGCTGCTTTAGCCAACGCTGATGTTGCACCGCACCAAGTTAGTTATGCGGAACTTCATGGAACAGGTACTTCTCTGGGAGACCCGATAGAAGTAGAAGCTTTGGGAGAAGTATTAAACTCGGAGCGAACTCCCGATCTACCTTTAACAATAGCTTCTGTCAAAACTAATATTGGGCATTTAGAAGCAGCAGCAGGAATAGCAAGTTTAATCAAAACTGTGCTAGTAATGCAGCATCAGGAAATTCCAGCTCACTTACATTTAAACAAGCCAAACCCTGCTATTGCTTGGGAAAAACTGCCCGTGACGGTTCCCACCAAATTAACTCCCTGGCAGGTAAATAACGATGAACAACGTTTTGCCGGAATAAGTTCTTTTGGCATGAGTGGTACTAATGCTCATGTAGTAGTAGGAGAAGTACCTTCAGAAGTCAGACTTCTGAATTCAGGAGTCAGAAGTGAAGATTATTTAGAACGTCCGCTACACTTATTAACTCTGTCAGCAAAAACAGAGGATGCTCTCAAAGAGCTAACAGAGAGATATGAAAATTATTTAGAAACTAATGTAGGAACGTCCTTACCAGATATCTGTTTTACAGCTAATACAGGACGTAATCATTTTCCTCATCGACTAGCTTTAATAGGGAATTCATCAACAGAAATAGCCGAAAAACTAGCTGTTATCAACTCTTTCGATGAACCATTGTCGTCGAATGCTCGACCTAAAGTAGCATTTTTGTTCACTGGGCAAGGTTCCCAATACATCTATATGGGGCGAGAGTTGTATGACACTCAACCTATATTCCGCAAAGTCTTGGAACGCTGCGATGAAATTCTCCGGCCATATTTACAAAAACCACTCCTAGAAGTATTGTATCCATCTCAAGCAGAAGCCAATCCCTCTACCCCGCAGGAGGTAGGTTTAGAGAAAGAGCTTGATGAAACAGCTTACACCCAACCTGCCCTATTTGCTATAGAATATGCTCTCGCTGAGTTATGGAAGTCTTGGGGTATACAGCCAGATATAGTCATGGGGCATAGTGTAGGTGAATATGTTGCTGCTTGTGTAGCAGGAGTATTCAGTTTAGAAGACGGGCTAAAATTGATTGCCGAACGGGGACGACTAATGCAGGCGTTGCCGAAAAATGGCAAAATGGTCGCAATATTTGCCTCGGAAGAGCAAGTACGGGCGACTATATCATCATCTAGTTTTGACCAAGTTTCTATTGCAGCTATTAACGGTCAGAATAACATAGTTATTTCTGGGGAAGCGACAGCAGTAGAAACTGTGGTATCTCAACTAGAGAAACAGGGGTTAGAAACCAGACAGTTAAATGTTTCTCATGGTTTCCATTCTCCATTAATGGAGCCAATGTTAGATGATTTTGCTAAAGTCGCATCAGAAGTTCAGTATTCATCCCCAAGTATTAAACTTATTTCTAATTTGACTGGCAAGTTAGTAGAGGAAAATCAAGTTTGTCAAGCTCGTTATTGGTGTCAGCACATTCGGGAAGCAGTACAGTTTTCTGCAAGTATGGAAACTTTGCACCGAGAAGGATACAAATTTTTTCTAGAAATTGGTCCTCATCCTGTTCTCTTGGGAATGGGGCGCAGGTGTTTGCCAGAGGAGACAGGGATGTGGTTGCCTTCATTGCGGAACAAAATATCTGATTGGCAGCAGTTATTGACTAGCTTGAGTGAATTGTATGTTCGAGGGGTTGAGGTAGACTGGGATGGGTTTGATGCAGGTTATTCTCGTCAACGTTTACAACTACCGACTTATCCATTTCAGAGAGAACGGTATTGGATAGAAGAAGGAAGAAGGAAGAAAGAAGAAGGAAGAAGTCAAGACAAGGAACTGTCGAAAAAATCCGATCTTTCTGATTTGTTTTATCAGGTGGAGTGGGAGGAAAAGGCGCTGGCAAATGCTAGTTTGCCAACAAACCTTACTCCCGGAACTTGGTTAATATTTGCCGAATCAAATGGGCGTTTATGGGAAAACCTAGTAGATTTGTTAGAGAAACGCGGGCAGACTTGTATTGTTGTGTTTGCTGGGGAAGAACGTTGGTCTATCGCCCTCAAAGGTGAACGAGAAATGCGGCGAGTTAATCCGGCACAACTTCAAGATTTTCAAAATTTAATAGATATACTGTTGACGACCGAGTTGCCACCATGCAAAGGAATAGTACATTTGTGGAGTTTGGAAACTACTTCAACTGCTGAGACTACAATTGAATCTTTAGAAAAAGACCAACTGAGAAATGCTGGTAGCATTCTCCATTTAGTCCAAGCTTTGACTAAAGGAGTAACATCTAATTTACCTAAATTATGGATGGTTACTCAAGATGCTCAACCTATTGAATTCAAAAGTCAAAAGCGAGTGCGTAATTCTGAGGTTTCCTCAGAATGTAAGACGCACTCAAGACATTCAAAAGTCAAAAATGAGAAGGAAATAGAAGTTACTCAAGCTCCTTTGTTGGGATTAGGGCGAGTTTTGGCAAGTGAACATCCAGAAGTTTTTGGTGGGTTGATAGATTTAACTTCTGATGAATCAGCAGATGTGGCAAGTATAGCATCGACGTTATTGGCAGAAATTTTGCATCCAGATGGGGAGACAGAAATCGGAATTCGAGGAAATAAACGTTATGTACCTCGGTTGACAAAATCTCAAGTTTCTGCTGCTACCAACAAAATAGATATGCGTTCTGATGCTACTTATCTAATCACAGGTGGTAGTGGTGCTTTAGGATTAACATTTGCTAAGTGGATGGTAGAAAATGGGGCGCGAAATTTAGTTTTAGTGGGACGTAAAGAAGTTTCCGAATTTGCCAAAGAACGTATTGCAAAAATGGAAACAATGGGTGCTAAGATAATTTTAGCAAGGGGCGATATTTCTCTGGAAAATGACGTACAAAAAATTATTAATGATATTGCTCAGTCGCTGCCACCCTTGCGTGGTATAATGCACCTAGCAGGAGTCTTAGATGATGGTGTGTTGCAAAAACAAAATTGGCAACGTTTTGCTAAAGTTATGGCTCCTAAAGTAAAAGGTGGGTGGAATATTCACTGTTATACCCAGGATTTACCCTTAGACTTTTTCGTATGTTTTTCTTCTATAGCATCAGTTTTAGGTTCTCCCGGTCAAGGAAATTATGTGGCGGCCAATAGTTATTTGGATGCTCTTACCCACTACCGACAGTCGAAGGGATTACCTAGTTTGACTGTTAACTGGGGTCCTTGGAGTGAAGGTGGTATGGCGGCTCTTGTGGACGATAAAAATGAACAACGTTGGAAAGCTTTGGGGATTAAAGCTATATCAAAGTTAGAAGGAATAGATATTTGGGAACAAATACAAAAATCCTTGCAATTCCCACCTCAAGTTAGTATACTACCTATTGACTGGTCAAAATTTTTCCAACAGTTTATGGGTGGGATGGAACCGCCTTTGCTATCAAGAATAGCTCAAGAAAACCAGTCGTCAATTCAACCACAGCAGGAACAAATTGCTCAAAAATTAAAAGATGTACCTGCCAAAAAACAAAAGGCTATTTTAATTACTGCTATTCAGGAGGAAGTAGCTGCTACCTTGGCTACAGATAAAGTATATCAACCCCAGACTGGCTTTTTTGAAATGGGTATGGATTCCTTGATGGCTTTAGAGTTCAGGAATCGCTTGCAAAATCTTACTGGTCATTCATTTCCTTCTACCTTAACCTTTGAGTATCCCAATATTGAAGCGATCGCTGACTACCTACTACAAGAGGTATTATGTTTAGAATCATCCATTGATTCTACTCAAGATACAACTATAGACCAGAAAAAAGAGTGGGAAGAAGAAGCTAAACAGTTATCAGAAGCAGAATTATCAGCACTTATTGACCAGGAATTAAAAGCATTAAGCAGTTCGTAGACACAAGTAGGGGGTTTGGTTATTTCAGTTATCAGTACCTCCGTCTGAAACCAGAAGCTTGAAACACTGAATCGAATATTTTTTTGATACCCTAGGGGTTTGGAGACCAAACCCCCTACCAAAAACTACCAAATTTTATTGCATAAAATTTTCAATTACTATCTACTGAGTACTCAAAAAAACTACTGACTACTGACTACTGACTACTCAAAAAAGACTTATGAACACAACTTCCCAAAACACAGAAGAATTATCTCCTTTACAGCGAGCGTTTGTCACCATCAAGGAATTGCGCTCTAGATTAGACGCAGTGGAAACTGCTACTACAGAACCCATAGCTATTATCGGTACGGGGTGTAGATTTCCAGGTGGGGCAAATGACCCTGAATCATTCTGGGAAATATTGCGTGATGGGGTGGATACTATTCAGGAAGTTCCTAGCAATAGGTGGAATGTTGATGCTTACTATGATCCCACTCCAGAGACTCCAGGTAAAACCTATACTCGTAACGGAGGATTTTTAAGCAAAATTGATGAGTTTGATGCTGAGTTCTTTGGACTCCATCCCCGCGAAGTCACTAGCATGGACCCCCAGCAGAGATTATTATTAGAAGTTAGTTGGGAAACATTAGAAAATGCTGGGATTGCACCAGAAAAACTTACGGGTAGCAAGAGCGGAGTATTTTTAGGCATTAGCGTCAACGAATACGGTCAACAAGCTTTATTTAATAGTCCTACAGATATTGATGTTTATGCAGCAACAGGAAATGCTTTGAGTGTAGCAGCAGGTCGTTTATCTTACAGTTTAGGTTGGCAAGGTCCAGCAATGGTAGTTGAGACTGCCTGTTCGTCGTCCCTACTAGCAGTACATTTAGCTTGTCAAAGTTTGCGTGCTAAGGAGTGTAACCTTGCTGTTGCAGGTGGGGTGTATTTAATGGTGTCGCCCCAGACAACTATTGCTATGTCAAAACTTCAAGCTTTGTCTCCTGATGGTCGGTGCAAAACTTTTGATGCTGCTGCTGATGGTTATGGTAGGGGTGAAGGGTGTGGAATGGTACTACTGAAACGCTTGTCTGATGCTATTAATGACGAGGACAATATTCTGGCAGTGATTCGGGGTTCGGCAGTTAACCAAGATGGTCGCAGTAGTGGTTTAACAGTTCCCAATGCTAAAGCACAACAAGAAGTTATTAGAACAGCATTAGAAAATGCCAGAGTCGAACCCGGGGATATTAGTTATGTGGAAGCTCACGGTACGGGAACATCTTTAGGAGATCCTCTTGAAGTTAAAGCTTTGACAGAAGTTTTGCGGGGCAAAAATATAGAAGCACCAGCACTAATGTTAGGTTCGGTGAAAACTAATATTGGTCATTTGGAAGCAGGAGCAGGAATTGCTAGTTTGATCAAAGTAGTATTGGCAATGCAGCATGGAGAAATACCGCCCCATCTAAATCTTACTCAACTAAATCCACATATTTCTGAAGTTGGTATTGCTATAAATATTCCTACTGAATTGACTCCTTGGTTGCCAACAAAAGATGGAAAGCTGTTCGCTGGAGTTAGTTCTTTTGCTTTTAGTGGTACTAATTCTCATTTGATTTTGGAGTCATTCGATCAAGTCAAAAGTCAAAAGTCAAAAGTCAAAAATGAAGGAGAATTAGAACGTCCTTTACACTTGTTAACTGTATCAGGAAAAACTGAGACTGCTCTCAAAGAGTTAAAAAATAGATATCAAAAATATTTAGAAGCTCATCCAGAAGTAGAACTAGCAGATATATGTTTTACCTCTAATACAGGGCGTTCTCATTTTTCTTATCGCCTTGCTGTAGTAGGAGAGTCATCAGCAGAAATTCTTCAACAACTTGTTAATATTGAAATTCCTGCTGAGTCTACAGTGAAACCTAAGATAGCATTTTTATTCTCTGGTGTTGATTCCCAATACATCAATATGGGAAGGCAGCTTTTTGATACTCAACCAATATTCCGCAAAACATTAGAGCGTTGTGATGAAATTATTCAACCTTACTTCAAAGAATCATTACTACAAATATTGTACCCAGAGGTTGAAGAAGTCACAAGTAAAGATTTAGACGAAACATACAGTAAAATTGCTTTATTCTCTATAGAATATGCTCTTGCTGAGTTATGGAAATCTTGGGGGATAGAACCCGATGTAGTAATGGGAGAAGATGTAGGGGAATATGTGGCTGCTTGTGTAGCAGGGGTATTTAGTTTAGAAGATGCACTGAAACTGATCGCCAAACAGCAAATGCCGTCAGAAATAAATTACTCTCCTCCAAGTATCGGTTTTATTTCCCACATGACAGGAAAATTGGCTACACGAGGAGAAATAGCAACTCCTGACTATTGGCAACAGGAAACTCAAAACCAGATAAATTTTTCTGCCAACATCGAAACTCTGTCCGCAGATGGACAAAATTTATTTTTGGAAATAAGTCCTAACCCTATTTTTATCAACATGGCAAAACAGCAATCATTAGAAAATTTAGGGACTTGGTTGCCTTCGTTGGAGAAAACACAAAGTGACTGGCAAGTATTATTGTCTAGTCTGGCAAAACTGTATCGACTAGGTGCAGATATTGACTGGTCAGGATTTGACCGTGATTATCAACGGCAACGCCTACAGTTACCTACTTATCCATTCCAGCGACAACGTTATTGGATTAATAAAACTCAAAATCACAGTACGACAACTCTTGGTGCCAAAATTTCCCATCCCTTATTAGATAAACGACTATACTCACCTTTGGCAGAGATTCAGTTTGAATCACAGTTTACATTAGATAGACTACCACTGGTAAATGACCATCGCATAGATGGAATGCCAGTAATGAATCTTGTGATTTATCTGGAAATGGTTGTAGCTGCTGTTCAAGAAGCTTTTGGCAAGTTATCCTATCATTTTGAGGATATCAGTATTTCTCAAGCATTAATTATGCCAGAGAATGGACTTCGTACTGTGCAGATAATTTTAAGTTCTCAAAGTGAAGATCAAGTATCTTTTAAAATTTTCAGTTTGCCAACAGAAACTGATTTGACAAATTGGGTACTTAATGCTTCGGGAAAGGTTTGCTTTGATAGCAAAACTCCGGTAGAAACAAAGTTATCAACAATTACTCTCGAAAATTATCCAGAAAAAATACCTAGTTCCGAATTTTACTCAACAATGATGGAGAAAATGGGAGTTAAGTTAGGCAAAAGCTGTCAGTTACTAGATACAGTGTGGCGAAAAGATGGGGAGGCGATCGCTAAAATTCAACTCCCAGAAAATCCAGATAGCTATAAAAATTATCTACTTCCACTAGGAGATATTGATGCTTGGATACAAACCTTACCTTTTTGTTATCCAGGAGAACTTTCAGGTATGGAATTACTTGTAGAAATAGAAAAATTTGAGTTTTATGGTTATTCTGGGCAACAACTTTGGGCAAAAGCAAAACTAGAACTAAATGAAAACAATGAACAAATAACTCAAGGTAATCTTTGGCTATTTGATGATACAGAAACAGTAATTGGAAAGATTACTAATGCTAAGTTAAAGCAGATCAATTTTGAAACTCTGCGACGTGCTGCAAATGTAGCTCCTTTGAAGAAAGCTAAACTTAGTAATACTGGTATTAAACCACGTCATCAAAGTAAGATATCTCCCGAACAAGTTTTTGCTACTTCAGGGAAAGAGCGCTCCCTTGTATTAGAAAAATATATAATAGAAGAATTAGCTGTATCACTACAGTTAAACCCTAGTAAAATTAATTCACAAGAACCATTAGCTACTATGATTGACTCATTAATGGCATCGGAACTTAGAAGTCGTATTGAAACCGATCTACAAGTACGATTACCAATGGAAGATTTTATAGGAGAAAATAATATAGCTAAGTTAGCTTCAGCTATACTAGAAAAATTAAATTTAGCAAACTTAACATCATCAAAACCATTATCTAAGGATATAAGTGAAGATATAGAGGAAATTGTTTTATGAGTACATAAAAATTTTTCACCTAAATTTATCAAACTAAGCAAGATGCTAGTAGAAGCATCAAACAAAAAAAACTCTTTCAAAGACAGTATAAAAAAATAAAACTGATTAAAAATTAGTCAAAGAAAAAATTATAAAACTATAGGGCTAAAGCCAAATTATAAACTAACTTCAAAATAAAATGACTGTAAACGAACTATTAAACGAACTTTCAGAAAACGGGGTAAAATTGTGGGTTGATGGCGAACAATTACGCATCCAGGCAGCCAAAGGTTTAATGACTCCCGAACGACGAGAAATAATTTCCGAACATAAAGCAGAAATTATTGAGCGGTTACAACAAAACGAAATAGGAGCTAGTGTTAGTTATTTACCAACGATAACTCCTCAACCAGAGCAACGCTATGAACCTTTCCCACTTACAGATATTCAATATGCTTATTGGGTAGGGCGCATGGGAGTTTTGGAATTGGGTGATGTTGCCAATCATGGTTATTATGAACTGGAAAGAGTGGGTTTAAAGATAGATCGTCTCAACCAGGCGCTAAACCAATTAATTCAACGTCACGATATGTTGCGCTCAGTTGTATTACCGGAAGGATTGCAAAAAGTTTTTGAAGAAGTACCACCGTATGAAATATCAACTCTAGATTTGAGAGGGAAAGACGATGATTTTGTGCAGGCGCAGATAGACGAAATCAGAAATATCCTGTCTCATCAAGTTTTGCCTACGGATAAATGGCCTCTGTTTGAATTTAGAGCTACTCTTCTAGATGGAGAACGCCTCAGACTACATTTCAGCTATGATGTTCAGATATTTGATGGCTGGAGCATGATGCTCCTTTTTAAGGAGTGGATGGAACTTTATCAGAATCCAGAAAGTCTCCTACCTGCACTGGAAATTACATTCCGAGACTGTGTTTTAGCTGAAGAAAAACTTCAAAACACTGAACTTTTTAAGCGATCGCAACAATATTGGTTAAATCGAATTGATAGTTTGCCTCCAGCACCAGAAATACCTCTAGTAAAAAATCCAAGTTCTCTCAAAAATTATCAATGTCAGCGATTTAGTGGCCAGCTGAGTCCGGAAACCTGGCAAAATTTAAAACAACGGGGGGGTGAAGTTGGTTTAACTCCCTCTGGTATTTTGTTAGCAGCATTTGCTGAAGTGCTGACTTTATGGGGTAAAAGTCCGAAATTTACCGTGAATGTTGCCCTGTTAAATCGCCTTCCTTTACATCCCCAGGTTAACGACATACTAGGAGATTTCACTTCCGTTAACCTCTTGGCGGTAGATAATTCAGGAACTGAAACATTTACTAATAGAGCATTACGGTTACAGAGACAATTATGGCAAGATTTAGAGCATCGCTATTTTAGTGGAGTGCGAGTCATGCGAGAAATAAATCGCAGACAAGGAGGAAATCCTGTTGCTATGCCAATTGTTTTTACTAGCGCTATAGGCCAAGAAAATTATGTAGATAAATTTGGTGAGTTAGTTTATGCCATCAGTCAAGCTTCTCAGGTGTGGATGGATCATCAAGTCACCGAACATAATGGAAAATTAGTTTTTAACTGGGATGTAGTAATAGATTTGTTCCCAGAAGGATTAATTGACGATATGTTTGGAGCTTATTGCAATCTGCTCGAATGTATGGCTAAATCTGATGAAATTTGGAGTGAGACAAGTAGAGAATACTTAATGCCTGCAAACCAATTATTACAAAGGGCAGAAGTTAATACTACAGAGATGCCAATTTCTGAGGCAACTTTATATAGTTTGTTTGTACAGCAAGCTAAAATACGCGGAAATGAAATTGCTGTAATTTCAGGCGAGCGCTCTCTGACTTACAATGAATTATACAAATTGTCAACACATTTAGGCGAAAAGTTGCAGTATTTGGGAGCTGTACCCAATCGACTAATAGCAATAGTCATGGAAAAAGGATGGGAGCAAGTAGTTGCCACTTTAGGAATTTTAGCTTCTGGAGCTGCTTATCTGCCAATTAGTGCCAAAGAGCCAAAAGAAAGGTTGCAATATTTGTTAGAAAATAGCGATGTAGAAATTGTACTTACCCAATCTTACCTAACAGATATTGTCTTGCCTAATAATGTTAAACGTATTGATGTCGATACTTTTAACCCATCTATAGATGAACCTGATAACTTAAAGATTAGTGCAACCCCAGATAATTTAGCTTATGTTATTTACACCTCCGGTTCGACTGGTTTGCCGAAGGGAGTAACCATCGACCATCGAGGTGCAGTTAATACCATTCTAGATATTAATCAACGCTTTGGTGTAGAGCCATCTGACCGGATACTAGCAGTATCAGCTTTGAACTTTGACCTTTCAGTATACGATATCTTTGGTGTACTTGCTGCTGGCGCGAGTATGGTCATACCATCGGCAACAGGAACAAAAGATCCGTCTGAGTGGATAGAGTTAATAGAGACTCATGGAATCACTCTCTGGAATTCTGTGCCTGCCCTAATGCAAATGTTGGTAGAATATGTATCTGCTAGAACGGAAATAGTATCATCTTCATTACGTCTAGCTTTGTTGAGTGGAGATTGGTTGCCATTAAGCTTGCCACCAGAAATTAAATCTGTATGGCCAGATATCAAGGTAATTAGTTTAGGGGGAGCAACTGAAGCCTCAATTTGGTCAATTTACTATCCTATTGAGACAATTAATCCAGATTGGAAAAGTGTTCCTTATGGTAAACCCTTATTGAATCAACGTTTTTATGTGTTGGATGACTGCATGGAAACGAGACCAGTTTTCGTACCTGGGCAACTCTACATTGGAGGTGTGGGATTAGCTGTCGGTTATTGGAAAAATGAGCAAAAAACACAAGCTAGTTTTATAACTCATCCGAAAACTCAAGAGCGATTATACAAAACAGGAGACTTAGGCAGATATTTACCTGATGGCAATATAGAGTTTTTAGGCAGAGAAGATTTTCAGGTAAAAATTAACGGTCATCGGATTGAATTAGGCGAAATAGAGGCAGCATTGAAACGCTATCCTGGAATCAAGGAAGTTGTGATTAGTGTTTTCGGAGAAGAGCAGCATAAAAAAGGATTAGTAGCTTATGTTGTTTTCAACCAGGAATTAGCATCATCTCAAAATGCAGCAGAAGCTTATCAACCCTCTCAACAGGAAGGAGTGTTGACAGACCCTTTAGAGCGTATAGAATTTAAGCTCAAGCAGCCTGGGTTAGAGCAGTTAGAATCTTCTATTACCAGTGTAGAATTACCAGAAACTGAAGTAGACGAAAATCTGATGCAGGCTTATTTGGAACGCCAAAGTTATCGAGAGTTTTTATATCACCCACTTTCTTTGAAGCAGTTGAGCAAGTTTTTAAGTTGTCTGCAACAAATGAAACTGAATGATTATCCTCTACCAAAATATCGTTATCCTTCAGCGGGTAATCTCTATCCAGTTCAGACTTACTTGTTCATCAAACCTAACCGAGTGGAAGGTCTCGAAGGAGGTTTATATTATTATCATCCTGCTGACCATCGTTTGATGTTGCTTAGTAGCACCAGTGAAATTGATGGTAAAATTTATGGTGGTAATCAACCAATTTTTGAACAATCTGCTTTTTCAATATTTTTGATTGGGAAATTAGATGCCATATCTCCAATGTATGGAGAATTAGCCAAGGATTTCAGTTTGTTGGAAGCAGGTCATATCGGTCAATTACTGATGAGTAGCGCACCAAAACAAGAGATTGGTTTGTGCCCTGTTGGTCATGTAGAATTTGATGAATTACAAGATTTATTAAAGTTGAAGTCAAGTCAAGTTTTGCTTTATAGTTTTGTGGGTGGAAAAATAGATTTAGCTCAGACCAAGCAATGGTTTAAGTCTAAAGCTGCTCCTGGCACTCGTTCTCTTTCTGTGGAACTGCGGGAGTATTTACAAGATAAATTGCCTAAATATATGGTGCCTGCTGAATATATTACTCTGGAGACTTTGCCTTTAACTGCTAATGGTAAAATTGATCGGCGATCGCTCCCTCAACCACAAATAAATTTACTCGGAAAAGATGCTAATTATGCGCCACCTCAAACAAAAATTGAGCATACTGTTGTGAAAATATGGGAAGAGGTTTTAGGTTTAGAAAAGGTGGGAGTTAATGATAACTTTTTTGACATAGGTGGCAACTCTTTACAAGTAACTAAAATTTATAACAAACTCCGAGAAGTATTACCAAATGAATCAGAAAATATTTCTTTGGTAGATATTTTTAATTATGCTACGATTGCAAAATTATCAGAGCAATTAAGTCAGAATTCAACAGAAGAAAAAGATGACCAATTAAAAGCTAAAATTCAAGCAGGTAAAGATAGGATGAAAGCTAGATTCAAAAAAACGAAGGCTACTAAATAATGTAGTTTTATTTAGGTTGGGTTATACTCTTAAATATAAAAAACTTAGTTCAACCCAACCCAAAAAAATATCTAAATTTAATTCAAAATCAAAAAGTATTAATCTATCATAATAATCTTAAATTTATAAATTACTAATAAATACTAATATAATAAAAATGAATGATTCTACAGAAATAAACGGTTTAGAAATAGCAGTAATTGGTATGTCAGGTAGATATGCCAGAAGTAAAAACTTGAATGAATTTTGGCAAAATTTAATTGATGGAATAGATTTAACCTCTATTTTCCCTACAGATAAAACTGACGAAAAAGACATTAAAGCAGGGTCTATATTAGAAGATATCGACTTATTTGACGCAGATTTTTTCGGTATGAATCCCAGGGAAGCAGAAATAACAGACCCCCAACACAGAATATTTTTAGAATGTGCATGGGAAGCATTAGAAAACGCAGGATATAACACTGAAATAGAAAAAAGACCGATAGGGGTTTATGCTGGTATATCAATGGGTACTTATGCTATTTATAACCTCTACAATAACCCAGAAATAATATCATCTACTACCCCATTACAAAGATTAATTGGAAGTGACAAAGATTATGTACCAACTCGCATTTCTTATAAGTTAAACTTAAAAGGTCCTAGTGTTAGTATAGGAACGGCTTGTTCGAGTTCATTAGTGTCAGTTCATTTAGCTTGTCAGAGCTTGCTAAGTGGGGAATGTGACATGGCTTTAGCTGGTGGAGTTGCTGTTAAAACTCCTCAAAATGAATTAACTTTATCTCCTGTGGAAATAATTTCTAAAGATGGTCATTGTCGTCCCTTTGATGCTAAAGCAAATGGTACTTTAGGAGGCAATGGAATAGGAGTAGTTGTTCTTAAACGTTTAGAAGAAGCAATTGCAGATAGAGATACTATTTATGCTGTTATCAAAGGTTCTGCTATTAATAATGATGGGGATGACAAAATTGGTTATCCAGCTCCAAGTGAAAAAGGTCAAAAAAAGGTTATTCAAGCAGCTCAAATAATGGCAGAAGTTGAACCAGAAACAATTTCTTACATAGAAGCTCATGGTACAGGTACTCCTTTAGGCGATCCAATTGAAATTGCAGCTCTCACAGGAGCTTTTCAGTCAGAGAGTAGTCAAAAAGGTTATTGTGCTATCGGTTCGGTAAAATCAAATATTGGACATTTAGATGGAGCGGCTGGAATTACAGGTTTCATTAAAACTGTAATGGCATTGAAGCACAAAGTTTTGCCACCTAGTATCAAATTTGAAGCTCCTAACCCGCAAATTGATTTTGACAACAGTCCGTTTTTTGTAAATACTAAATTGTCAGAGTGGGAAACTAATGGTACGCCACGTCGCGCGGGGGTAAGTTCATTCGGAATAGGTGGCACAAACGCTCATGTCATTTTAGAAGAAGCTCCTGACGTAGAAGTTATTCCTAGTTCGCGAAAACATCAACTATTATTACTTTCTGCTCGTACCCCTTCTGCTTTAGAAACAGCAACAGAGAATTTAGTCAACCATTTAAAAGATAATACTAACATCCCACTTGCGGATGTTGCCTACACTCTACAAGTAGGGCGCAAAGCATTTGCCCATCGACGCATAGTAGTAACTACAGATATAGAAGATACCGTCAAAGTATTAGATACAAAAGACCCCCAACGAATTTTCAGCAGTTTCAACGAATCAAATAATTGCCCGGTAGTATTTATGTTTACGGGGCAAGGTGCCCAATATGTCAACATGGCGCGAGAAATATATGAAACAGAGGTAGTATTTCGGGAAGAATACGATCGCTGTCGGGAGTTACTCAAACCACACTTAGACTTAGATATATATTCTTTATCCGACTTAAACCCAACTTCCATTGCTCAACCAGCACTATTCATCATTGAATATGCTTTGGCAAAATTATGGATGTCATGGGGAGTTTATCCAGCAGCAACTATAGGGCATAGTATAGGAGAATATGTAGCTGCTACTTTAGCTGGCGTTTTTTCTCTGGAAGATGCTTTGAAAGTGGTGGCCACTCGCGGTCGTTTGATGCAGCAACGACCACCAGGGGCAATGTTATCTGTAAGTTTGTCTGCTTCAGAGGTAGAGTCTCTTTTAGCAGAAACTAAAATTACTGGAGTGGAGTTAGCAGCTAATAATGCTCCTTCTTTAAGTGTAGTTTCTGGTAGTTTGGAAGCTATAGCAGAATTAGAAAATATGCTGATGCAGCGAGAAATAAATTGTCGTCGCTTGCATACGTCTCATGCTTTTCATTCTCAGATGATGGATGCCATTGTTGAACGATTTACAGCGGTAGTTAAAAAGGTAAATCTTAATCCTCCACAGATACCATTTATTTCTAACGTTACTGGTACTTGGATTACAAATAATGAGGCGATCAATCCGACTTATTGGGCGCGACATTTACGGCAACCAGTAAGATTTGCTGATGGTATTGGGGAATTATTGAAAGACTCAGAACAGATATTCCTGGAAGTTGGACCGGGGCGCACTCTCGCTACCTTTGTCAGAAAGCAAGCAGGGGAAAGGTTAGTATTAACTTCATTGCGCCATCCTAAAGACGAACAATCAGATACAGAATTTTTCTTAAATACTCTCGGTAAACTTTGGTTAGCAGGGGTTAAAGTAGATTGGTTGGGATTTTCTACTCAGGAAGAACGTTGTCGTATTCCTTTACCCACATATCCATTTGAGCGTCAACGTTACTGGGTTGATGCAGAAGAAGGAGTCAGTCCTCAGGAGTCGGGAGTCAGGAGTAAAATTGGACATTTATTGAAAAAGCCTGATATTGCTGATTGGTTTTATGTTCCTAGTTGGAAACATGAAATTTTACCATCAGTGGATTTTTCAGAACGCAAACGTTGGTTAGTTTTTGTAGATGATTCTGAATTTTGTTCTGCTTTTTGTGAGAGATTGAGTCTTCAGTATGGTGCAGAAGTTATTCAAGTCAAAAGAGGAGATAAATTTCACAAAATCCAAGAAGGAGTTTATACCATCAATCCCGAAATTCAGGAAAATTACGAGATTTTATTAAATGAGGTTCTTGAATTAGGAAATATTCAAAATATTTCTCATTTCTGGAGCTTGATTCCGGCTAAAAATTACGAAGAATATCAGAAATTAGGATTCTACAGTTTGCTCTATTTAGCACAAGTATTAAATAGCAAAACTTTTAAGGAATCATTACAAATAGGAGTAATTTCTAGCAATCTTCAAAAAGTGACTGGAAGTGAAAAAATCATTCCTGAAAAAGCCACTATATTAGGTGCTTGTAAAGTAATTCCACAAGAATTATTTAATGTAAATTGTTGTTCTATAGATATAGAAGAATCTGATGCGTCCGGCAATATATCTACCATAAAAATTGATAGACTAATTACAGAGTTAGTAGTAAATTTTAGCGCTTCGGCAGTTGCTTATCGTGGAGGACGACGGTGGGTAGAAACTTTTGAACCTATCACTTTAGAACCAGCTTCCAAAAATCAAAGATTACGAGAAAAAGGAGTTTATTTAATCACAGGAGGAATGGGAGGTATTGGTGTAGCGATCGCTGAATATTTAGCTGAAACGGTACAAGCAAAATTAGTATTAATTGGGCGTTCGGATTTTCCTCCAAAATCTGAGTGGGAAAATTTATTGAAAACTGGAGATAATAATGGAGTTATCGACAAAATTCAAAAGTTACAAAAGCTAGAAAAATTCGGTGCAGAAGTTTTAACTTTGCAAGCTGATGTTGCCAATAAAGAACAAATGCAGACAGCAGTAAATCAAGTATATGAAAAATTCGGTAATATTCATGGAGTAATTCATGCTGCCGGGACTATTGGCCAAACTGAAAATAAACTCAAAACACCAGAAACAGTAGAGAAAATTTTTGCTCCCAAAATCAAAGGTACATTAGTTATAGATGAAATTTTTCGAGATACTAAATTAGACTTCTTAATTTTTTGGTCTTCTCTTAGTTCAATAATAGGGGGATTTGGACAAATAGATTATGCTGGAGCTAATGCTTTTCTTGACATATTTGCTAATCGTAAAAGTGAAAATTTCACAGTATCTATTAATTGGGATACATGGCAAGAAGTAGGAATGGCAGCCAATATCAAATTGCCAGAAAAATATCAAAAGCAACATGAAGAAAATTTAAAGCAAGCTATTGCTAACCGGGAGGGAATAGAAGTATTTAGTCGAATTTTACAAGGAAATAAATTAGAGCTAAATAACTTTTCCCAAGTAGTAGTATCAACAAAAGATTTTCCAGAAAGAATCAAACAATCTTATAATCTCAAATCGAAATCTAAGCAGACTTTAGGGCAGGAGCAATCGTCTAAAGTTACTACTCTGCGCCCCAATCTTACCAATGCTTATGTAAAACCCCGTAATGAAATGGAAGAGAAAGTTGCAACTATTTTTGAGATGCTTATAGGCATTGAAAAAGTAGGAATTTATGATAACTTTTTTGAACTTGGAGGTGATTCATTATTGGCAACACAACTTAATTCTCGACTTAAGGAAATATTTCAAGTAGAAATATCTATAGAAGAATTTTTTGATGCACCAACAGTAGGAGAAATTTGCCAAAAAATTCAAGATTATCAGTCAAAAGGAGAGACGGTTAAAACTCAGATAATACTTCCAGTAGATCGACAGGCATATCAAATCAAACTTACTGAATAATAATAAATAACTTAAAAAATATCACTCAACTAACAACTAAATTGATTGTAAAAATTATTAAATCAGAAAACTATGAAAGTAAATAATTATAATTCTTCAGTTACCGAAGAAGTAAAAGAAAATAGCGAGGAAGTATTTGTATTTCCAGCATCTTTTGGTCAGAAACGACTGTGGCTTCTAGAGCAACTTCAACCAGGGAACTCTGCTTATAACGAATGTGGTGCCATGAACTGTAGAGGTCAACTAAATACAGTTGCACTAGAGCAAAGTTTAAATGAGATTGTGCGTAGACACGAAGTATTACGAACGTACTTTGCCATAGTCAAGGGAGAACCAGTTCAAGTTATTTTGCCATCTCTAACCTTCAAATTGTCTCTTACCGACCTACGTTCAATAGCAGAAAATGAACTGGAAGTTCAAGTCAAACAACTAATTGAACAAGAAGCTCAAAAACCATTCAACCTAAAACAAGCACCGCTCATGCGGTCCTCTTTACTTCAATTAGCAGAAAATGAATATGTATTAATCCTGGTTTTACACCATATTATCCATGATGGTTGGTCTATGGGATTAATTTTTCGAGAAATAGAAACACTTTACGAAGCTTTTAGCAATCATAAACCATCCCCTTTACCAGAACTATCGATCCAGTACGCGGATTTTACCGTACATCAGAATCAATGGCTACAAGGAGAAGTGCTGGAAAACTTACTGAATTATTGGGAGCAAAAGCTTAAAAATCAGCCAGTTCTGGCGCTACCCACTGATAGACCCAGAACAACTACAGAAACATATAGAGGTGCTACTAAAATTCTGGTACTGCCAAAAGAATTATGTAATGCTATCAAAGCTTTGAGTCAACAACAAGGTACCACTTTATTTATGACATTGTTGGCAGCATTTAAAACCTTATTGTATCGCTATACACAACAGCCAGATATTTCAGTAGGAACACCCATTGCTGGTCGCAACCTAGCTCAGACAGAAAACTTAATCGGATTTTTTGTTAACACTTTAGTCTTACGCAGCAACTTGGAGGGCAACCCTAGCTTTTTAGAGGTTCTAACTGAAGTGTCTCAAGTAGCTATGGAAGCTTATGATCGCCAAGATTTTCCTTTTGAAAAGTTGGTGGAAGTATTGAACCCAGAACGATACTTAGGGCAAACGCCTCTGTTTCAAGTAATGTTTGTTCTCCAAAATAACCCCTTATCACAAATCAAGCTATCAGGGGTAACACTCGAACCAATACCTAGAGAAAAAAATATATCAAAGTTTGACCTAACTCTCTCAATGGAAGAAATTTCTCCGGGAAAAACTTCTCTTTTAGAGAACAATTATACAGGATCATTGGATAAAAACAAATATGGTATGATAGCAGGA
The DNA here is from genome assembly GCF_010692685.1 of Okeania sp. SIO2F5. Taxonomy (NCBI): domain Bacteria; kingdom Bacillati; phylum Cyanobacteriota; class Cyanophyceae; order Oscillatoriales; family Microcoleaceae; genus Okeania; species Okeania sp. SIO2F5. Next base: position 31,755 of record NZ_JAAHGU010000039.1, read on the forward strand.
TTTGATTACAATGCAGATCTATTTGATTCCGAAACAATTGAACGAATGGCACAACATTTTCAAATATTGCTTACTGGTATTGTAGCTAATCCTGATAGCCCTATTTCTGAGTTACCTATACTGACAGAAGCAGAACGTAATCAATTATTGTTGGAGTGGAATGATACAGTCGTTGAATATCCCCAAGATAAATGTATTCATCAGTTATTTGAAGAACAAGTACAAAAAACACCTGATGCAGTTGCAGTAGTATTTGAAAAACAACAGTTAACTTATCAGCAGTTAAATGCCAAAGCTAATCAACTTGCTCATTATCTGCAAAGTTTAGGTGTAAAACCGGAAACACTGGTAGGTATCTGCATCAACCGCTCTCTGGAAATGATTGTAGGATTACTGGGAATATTAAAAGCAGGAGGTGCTTATGTTCCTATTGATCCGAGTTATCCAACAGAACGTTTAGCTTATATGTTGGAAGATGCAGCGCTGCCTGTTTTGCTAACGAGTGAATCAGTATTGCCTAGTTTACCAGAACATTCTGCACAAGTTGTTTGTTTAGATAGTAACTGGGATACTATTGCCAATCAAAGTATTGATAACCCAGTTATTGAAGTAACTCCAGATAATTTAGCTTATGTAATTTATACTTCAGGTTCCACAGGAAAACCAAAGGGAACCATGATTATTCATAGAGGAGTGGTAAATTATTTAAGCTGGTGTACAAAAGCATATCAGGTAAAAGAAGGAAATGGAGTTCCTGTTAATTCTTCTATTGGGTTTGATGCTACGGTAACTGCCTTTTTCTCTCCTTTGTTGACAGGGAAAGAAATGATTTTGTTACCGGAAGATAATGAAATAGAAGCTCTGAAAGAACTTTTATGTTCCCAAAATAATTTGAGTTTAGTGAAACTGACACCAGCTCACTTGCAAATACTCAATACTCTGATACCACCAGAAAAAGCATCCGATGAAACCAGAGCATTCATTATTGGTGGAGAAGCATTACCAGCAACAACCGTATCATTTTGGTCAAACAATGCTCCAGAAACAAAACTAATTAATGAATACGGACCAACTGAAACAGTAGTAGGTTGTTGTGTGTATCAGGTGAAACCAGAGGATTCTCTCAAAGAAGTAATTCCTATCGGTTCTCCTATTGCCAATACTCAACTGTATATTCTAGACAAACATCAGCAACCAGTCCCCCTAGGAGTACCAGGAGAATTGTACATCGGCGGGGCTGGTTTAGCTCGTGGATATCTGAACAGACCAGAATTAACAGCAGCAAAATTCATTCCTAATCCCTTTGATAATAATAACTCAAAGCTATATAAAACAGGAGATTTAGCTCGTTATTTATCCGATGGCAATATAGAATATTTAGGTCGTATTGATAATCAGGTAAAAATTCGCGGTTTCCGTATTGAACTTGGAGAAATTGAATCAGCTCTATCTAACCATCCTCAAGTACAACAAACTGTAGTTATTTGTAGGGAAGATACCCCAGAGAACAAACAATTGGTAGCTTATATAGTAAGGAATGAGGAATCGCTCTTAAATACAGAACTGCAATCCTACCTGGTGCCAAAATTACCAGAATATATGATACCGTCTACTTTTGTCTTCTTAGAGACTCTACCACTAACTCCCAATGGCAAGGTAGACCGGAAAGCTTTACCCGCACCAGATGCTCTGACTAATTCATCAGAATATATTCCACCTCAAAACCCCATTCAAGAAATCATTGCTAACATTTTTGCTACAGTATTGGGAATAACTAAAGTAGGCATCCATGAGAACTTCTTTTCTCTAGGAGGTCATTCCCTGCTAGCAACTCAAGTTATCTCTCATATTCGCCAATACTTGGAAGTAGAAATTACCTTCAAAACTCTATTTGAATCACCCACTGTAGCAGAATTAGACAAAAGCATAGAACAATTAAGTGAATACTCAATCTCACTGCACGCACCAGTCATTCAACCCCTACCCCGTAACGGAGGACCTCTACCCCTATCTTGGGCACAGGAAAGACTCTGGTTTATCAACCAAATCGAAGGAGAAAGCGATACTTACAATGATTCAGGAGTGTTACGCATTAAAGGCAACCTCAACCATGATGCTCTTAAGTCAGCTATAGTAGAAATTGTCCGTCGCCATGAAGTCTTACGCACTCGGTTTGAAGCAAAGGATGGTACTCCAGTACAGATAGTTGAACCAGATATTAACTTCCAACTAGAAGTTAGTGATTGGCAAAATCTATCTTCTGATCAACAGGAAACAAAGCTGCAAAAATACGCCCGCCAAGAGTCTGCAAAACCTTTTAATCTCACCACAAGTCATCTGTTACGAGTTAATCTGCTGAAATTTTCTGCCACAGAATCAATACTATTGGTGACAATGCACCATATTATTTCTGACGGTTGGTCGATTGGAGTATTTGTCAAAGAACTTTCTGCTCTCTACACTGCATATAGTCAAAACCAGACATCCCCATTAACTGAATTACCTATTCAGTATGGTGACTATAGTTTTTGGCAACGACAGTGGTTAAGCGGAGAGGTGCTAGAAAATCTGATTTCTTACTGGAAACAAAAACTAGCAGGGGCACCTCCTACTTTGGAGTTACCATTTAAGAAGGAGGAAACAGAAATTAGGAATGGGCAAAGTAAAATTGAATCTTTTACCCTGTCTCCAACAATTGCAGAAAAACTCCATGCTTTGAGTCGTCAAGAAGGCGCTACTTTGTTTATGACATTGTTGGCAACTTTGCAAACTCTCTTGTATCGTTATACAAATTCGGATGATATTGTTGTAGGTACTGATATTGCTAATCGTAATCGGGCAGAAACAGAATCTCTGATTGGGTTTTTTGTAAATTTGCTGGTGTTGCGAACTAACTTATCTGGCAATCCCACTTTTAAGGAGTTACTGAAGCGAGTTAGGGAGGTGACATTGGAAGCTTATGCTCATCAGGATTTGCCTTTTGCTAAATTGGTGGATGTTTTACGACCTGAAAGAAAGGCGAATACAACTCCACTGTTTCAGATATTGTTTGTTTTGCAAAATGCTCCCGTACCAGAGTTTGAACTGCCCAATTTAAAAATCTCACCTTTTGTTATAGATACTGAAATTGCCAGATTTGACTTAGCCATATTTGTTGAAGAAACTGAAGCAGGAATTACCTGGAATTTAAGGTATAGTACAGACCTTTTTGATCGACAAGATATTGCTAAAATGTCCAGCCATTTACAAACATTATTAACTAATATTGCTAATAACCAAGAGATTAAAATTAAGGACTTAGAAATGCTAACTGAATCGGAAAAAGAAGCTGAAAAAGCTGCTAAAGTTAAACGGACAAAGGCTAACTTTAAAAAGTTTAAATCTATTAAACCAAAGGCAGTTAGTCTGCCACAAAAAGATTTAATTAAAACCAGTTATTTAAAACCAGAACAAACCTTTCCTTTAGTAATTCAACCTAATAGTCAGGAAGTCGATATAGTTGACTGGGCAAAAAATAACCAAGATTTTTTTGAGACTAATTTACGTCAACATGGTGCAATTTTGTTGAAAAATTTTAATATTAATTCTGCCTCAAAATTTGAAAAGGTTGCTGGTGCTATTACTCCTAGTTTATTTGGAGAATATGGAGATTTACCAAGGGAAGGTGTGAGTAAAAAAGTTTATGGTTCCACACCTTATCCAGAGGATAAAGCTATCCTATTTCATAATGAAAGCTCTCATTTACATCGTTGGCCTCAGAAAATATTTTTCTTATGTTTAAAGGCTGCTGAATCTGGTGGAGAAACTCCAATTGTTGATTGCCGAAAAGTTTATCAAATGTTGAATCCTCAGTTACGAGAAAAATTAGAGGAAAAACAATTAATGTATGTCAGAAATTATATTGAAGATTTAGATGTTAGTTGGCAAGACTTTTTCCATACTAACAATAAATCGGAGGTTGAAAGTTATTGTAAAAATGCTAGAATAGAATTTGAGTGGTTAGATAAGAATGGTTTAAAAACTGCTAAAATCAGGCCAGCAATAACTACTCATCCCCAAACTGGAGAAAAGATATTTTTTAATCAAATTCAGTTACATCACATCTCATATTTAGACGCTGCTGTACGTCAATCTTTATTATCTGAATTTGGAGAAGAAAGACTGCCTCGGAATGTTTATTATGGTGATGGTTCCCCAATTGAAGATTCAGTAATTGAGGAAATTGAAGCTATTTATGAACAAGCCGCAATTAGTTTTCCTTGGCAACCAGGAAATATGATTATGCTTGATAATATGCTAATCGCTCATGGTCGTAATCCTTATGTTGGGGAGCGGAAAATTGTTGTTGCTATGGGAGAATTGATGGAGGAACAATAAAATTTCAGCTTAATTAAACGGATTTGAGTCAACTAATTTAGTTGAGAAAATTAGTAAATTTTCTCTAGATTAACAAAAATAAATAATGAGTGAAAAAAAGATGCAAAATTTTGACATAATTATTCTGGGTTCAGGATTAGCAGGATCGATTCTAGCAACTATCTTAGCTAAACATAATCTCCGCGTCCTCATAATTGATAAGAATGCACATCCTAGATTTGCGATCGGAGAAGCTATGACTCCTGATACAGATTTAATGATGGAAATTCTCAGTCATCAATATTCTGTTCCTGAAATTGCACACCTAAGTTCCTTTAAGAATATTTGCGAAAATATTTCACCTTCTGCTTGTGGGTTAAAGCGTTCATTCAATTTCATATATCATCGGCAAGGAGAAGAGCAAAAATTACAAGAAACCAATAAACTTGGAGTTCGCCCTAGCAGCCACTTATTTCGCCAAGATGTAGACCACTATATGACAAAAGTTGCTGTTAAATATGGAGCTACACTTTTAGAAAAAACTAAAGTATTAGACTTGGATATAAACTCACAGGGAGTTAAAGTCGAATTAGAAGATGGGAAAAAATTTACCTCTGAGTATTTAGTAGATGCCAGTGGGTATAACTCTATACTTAGTCGTAAATTTAATTTGCGAGAAGTTCCAACTAGATTTAAGACTCACTCAAGAAGTATTTTTACTCATATGGTTGGTGTAGAGAGATACGATGACTGCGTTACTAACGGTACAAATGAAGGTGATATTTTTTGGTATCAAGGAACTCTGCATCACATATTTGACGGTGGTTGGATGTGGGTGATTCCATTTAACAATCACGAAAAATCAACTAACCAAATTTGTAGTGTGGGACTTAACCTCGATCCTCGCCGTTTTCCGAAAACAGATATATCTCCCGAACAAGAATTTCAAAATTTTCTCTCAAATTATCCAGGGGTTGCTGTTCAATTTAAAAATGCTAAACCTGTTCAAAACTGGATATCGACAGATCGTTTGCAATATTCTTCACATTCATGCACGGGAGAACGATTTTATCTCCTGCCTCATGCTACCGGATTTATCGATCCACTCTACTCTTTTGGATTAGTAAATAGCTGTACGATTATGATTCCCTTAGCCTCTCTAATTATGAAGGCTATTTCAGAAAACGACTATTCGATGGAAAATTTTTCTAAAGTTGAACGTTTACAGCAAAAACTTCTTGATTACAATGATAACTTAGTAAACTGCTCATACATTTCTTTCTGCAATTTTAATCTTTGGGATGCGTGGAGACGTGTTTGGGGTCTTGGAAGTTTTATGCGTCAAGCAAAAGCAGGATTTGCAAAGAGCCTAAAAATCCAGGCAGGTAAAGCAGAAGAATTATCAAAAATTAATTTCGATGATGAATTATATCGTTTGACTCCTAGTTATGAAGGTTTAGGCGATGGTTTTTTCCGAGAGGCTACAGAAACAGTTGAAAAAGTAGAATCAGGCTTACTTTCTCCTGATGAGGCTTCAGAGAAAATTATGTCTTTGATAAATTCGATTGATTTTCTACCAGATAATTTTTGCCAGATGGGAGATTTTTCACAAAAACATATAGATATCAAATCGGATTGGTATAAGTCCGAGTTTTTACGTTTTTTATTTTGGATTAAGAAATCTCCAAAACCAGAAGTCAAGAAATCTTTTGATTACGATATGGCAGATTTATTAGCAGCAAAATCAAAAAATAATATCAAATTAAAACTATTAAGTATCCTTTACAAGATTCGTCAAATCTTCCTTAATAGTATACCTAAATTATCTTTCAATAGATAATATAATTTACATAGAATCCGGTTCTATAACACCCGTAACTCGTTACTAATCAAAAATTTTGTAGTTGCGCTTTTGTACCTGAATAATTATTCTTGTGGATTAAGCGCAACTATGAATTTTATTATTATTGTTTACCTATTTTTTTCGTTTTAAAAACCATCCTTATATAAAAAATAACTATGACTGCTACTACAACTATCGCCGGATTTAGATTATCTCCCCAACAAAAATATCTTTGGAGATTACAAGAAAATAACTTAAATTACTTAGCAAAATGTACGATAAAAATTCAAGGCAAAGTTAAAGTAAGTATTCTCAAATCGGCACTAGAAAAAATTCTTAACCGACATGACAATTTTCGGACAACATTCCAAAGTCGCCCCGGTATCAAAATGCCGATTCAAGTTATTTTAGAAGATAGCAATATTTCCTGGACTCATCTAAATTTAAGTAACTTAAAATCGGAAAAACAAACCGAGCAAATAGGGGAAATACTACAGAATCAAAATGGTTTGATGGCTCAACTTGACCAACAACCAATATTTCCTACAGTTTTCCTAACTCTGTCTGAAGAGGAACATCTTTTATTAGTTAGCTTGCCTGCACTTATTGCTGATAGTTTTACCCTAAACAATTTGGTTAAAGAAATTAGTGAAAGCTATGATTTATGCCTCCAAGAATCAGATTTTGATGAGGAAGCGGTGCAATATCTGCAATTTTCAGAATGGCAAAATGAATTATTAGAAGAAGAGGATGCAGAAGCAGAAATAGCTTATTGGCAAAATAAACAATTCCAGTGGGTAAATTTACCTTTTGAAAAGTCTCAATTTGAGGCAGAAAAATTTACACCCGAACAATATAGTTTAAATTTAGATGCTAATGTAATTGCTAAGTTAGAAGTAAATATTTTACCTAATATTACTATTGAGAATTTTTTACTTGCTTGTTGGCAAACTTTACTTTGGCGACTCACAAAACAATCGGATATTACTATCAAAACTGTATTTTCTGGCAGACAATATGAAGATCTGGAAGAAGTAATGGGTTTACTGGCAAAATCTTTACCTATTTCTTGTCAGTTAGAAGAGAATTTGAAATTTACTCAATTATTAGAACAAATTAGCGATCGCCTCACAGAAGCTTCAGAAAGGCAAGAATATTTTATTAACTCAGAAACAGAAGTTCCAGGTATTGGTTTTGAGTTTATTGATATCTCAAAAACCTACTTAGGAGGAGATTTATCTTTTAGTTTAGAAAATCAGTCAGTCATTTTTGAAGATTTTAAAATTAAGCTAAATTGTATCAAAACTCAAGAATCTCTCATAGCAGAATTTCAATATAATTCCGAACTGATAAATATTGATGTAATTAAATCTTTTGCAAAGCAATTTGAAGCGTTAGTTGCCAGTGTTGTTGAAAATATAGATGCTACGATTAGCCAGTTAAATATATTCAATAAATCTGAAATTAAAATTCTTCTAGATGAGTTAAACCAAACAGGACAAAATTACCCACAAGAAAAATTAATTCATCAAATATTTGAGTCACAAGTAGAACTTTACCCCAATAATATAGCAGTAGTATTTGAAGACGAAAAACTTACTTATGCAGAACTTAATTCTCAAGCAAATCAACTCGCTCATTATCTACAAAAAAAAGGAGTTGAAGCAGAAACAATAGTTGGTATTTTTATGGAGCGATCGCTTGAAGTAATTATAGCTATATTAGCTATTCTTAAAGCTGGTGCTGCATACTTACCTTTAGACACAAAGTTACCAGAAGAAAACTTAGCTTTTCGCTTAGAAGATGCAGGAGTTAATATCCTATTATCTCAGTCAGAAATTGCACCAAAAAACCTCAATCAAAACATCAAAATCATCACTAAAACTGATGAAAATATTGCCCAACAACCACAAACAAATCCTACTAGCAAAGTCAACACAGAAAATCTAGCATATATTCTCTATACATCCGGTTCCACAGGTAAACCTAAAGGTGTGGCGATCGAACACCGACAAATTCTAAATTATCTCCAAGGTATCCAAGAAAAACTGCAAATTTCTTCTGTTGCGACATCCGCAATAGTCTCCACTTTTGCTGCTGACTTAGGTAACACAGTTATTTTTCCTACTTTATGCAGTGGGGGATGTCTGCACATTATTTCCCAAGAATGCGCCTCCGATGCAACAGCACTAGCAAATTATTTTCAACGCCATCCCATCGACTACCTAAAAATTGTTCCTTCCCACCTCTCAACTCTTTTAACATCTAACCCATCTCCCTTTTTGTTGCCACGTCAATGTTTAATCCTGGGAGGGGAAGCAGCAACTTGGGATTTAATTGCCAACATCCAACAGCACTTGCCTCAATGTCGTATTCTCAATCATTACGGACCTACAGAAACTACAGTCGGCGCTCTCACCTATCCAGTTGATAACTCCAACAACTATAATGCAAAAACTGTTCCCATCGGGCGTCCCCTAGCTAATACTCAAGTCTATGTATTAGATGAAAAATTGCAACCTGTTCCGGTTGGGGTTCCTGGAGAGCTTCATATTGGAGGTGCTGGTTTAGCTCGTGGTTATTTCAACCGCCCAGAATTAACAGCGGAAAAATTTATCCCCCTTCCGTCCCCCTTAGAAAGGGGGAGACTGGAGAATGTTTCCCCCTTATCAACGGAGATACAGGAAAACGTTCCCCCCTTACAAAGGGGGGTTAGGGGGGATTCTTCCCTATATAAAACAGGAGATTTAGTACGGTATTTACCAGATGGGAATATTGAATTTATCGGACGTATTGATAACCAGGTAAAAATTCGTGGTTTTCGTATAGAGTTGGGAGAAATAGAAGCAGCGATCGCCTCCCATCCAGAAGTACAAACTGCCGTAGTTATTGTTAAGGGTGATGATTCTAGTAATAAGCGTTTAGTCGCCTATTTTGTACCTACTAAAAAACAGTCTTCTCCTAATAATTTACGTCAGTTTCTCCAAGAAAAATTACCAGACTATGCTATCCCATCAGCTTTTGTCAAACTAGAATTTTTACCACTTACTCCCAACGGCAAAATTGACAGAAAAGCTTTACCCGAACCAGACAGTATCCGGCAGGAATTAGAAAATTTTGTTGCCCCCCGCAACCCGACAGAAGAACTTTTAGCTAATATTTGGTCTCAACTATTAAAAGTAGAAAAAATAGGTATCCACGATAATTTTTTCTCAGTGGGAGGCAATTCCTTATTAGCAACCCAAGTTATCTCTCGGTTACGAATAGCATTTAAAACAGAAATTCCTCTCAAATATTTATTTGACTTTCCTACAGTTGGAGAACTTAGTAAAGCTATAGATGATTTTAAAGGAGAAAAATTACAATTACCTCCTATTGAACCGATTTCACGAGATATTGATATTCCTCTATCTTTTGCCCAACAACGACTTTGGTTTCTCGATCGCTTTGAGGAAGAAACTACTGCTTATCATAACTATGGTGTACTAGAGCTAAAAGGAAAACTCAATATTTCTGCCCTGGAAACAGCTATTGAGGAAATTGTTCGCCGTCACGAAGTCTTGCGGACAAATTTTGTGATGAAAAATGGAAATCCCATACAAGTAATTAATGCTCCATCTAGTTTCAGTTTCCCAATAATAGATTTACAGTCATTGCCAGAAGCAGAAAAATTAACTGCTGCACAAAAAATAGTAAAAGAAGAACAAGCAAGACTTTTTGACTTGAGTAACGATTCTTTATTGCGAGTTTCCCTGCTCAAGCTAGAAGCAGAATCTCATATTCTGTCGCTGGTAATGCACCACATTGTTACAGATGGTTGGTCAACTGGAATATTAATCCGAGAATTATCTAGTCTTTATCAAGCATTTTCAGAAGGAAAACCTTCGACTTTGCCTGAGTTATCCATTCAATATGCTGACTTTGCTTACTGGCAGCGTCAGTGGTTATCCCAAGAATTGCGAGAAGCTAATCTCAACTATTGGAAACAACAGTTAGCAGGGGCACCACCATTATTAGAATTGCCTACCGATCGCCCACGTCCAGCTATTCAAACTTTCCGAGGCAGTATTGAATCATTTCGGGTAAATTCTACAATAACTCAGAAATTGAAAACCCTGAGTCAGCAGTCTGGGGCAACCTTGTTTATGGCTTTACTGAGTGCTTTTGTAGTTTTACTCTCGCGCTATAGCAACCAAGACGACATTGTGGTAGGTTCTCCTATTGCTAATCGCGATCGCTCGGAAATTGAACCATTGATGGGATTTTTTGTGAATACCTTAGTATTGCGGACTCAATTGCAAGGTAATTCTAGTTTCTCAGATATATTGGAACAAGTACGACAGGTGACTCTAGAAAGTTACGCTCGTCAAGATGTACCTTTTGAGCAATTAGTAGAAGCTTTACAACCAGAACGCTCTCTCAGTTATAGTCCTCTATTTCAGGTGATGTTTATTTTGCAAAATGCGCCGATGGATAAACTGGAGCTACCTGATTTAACTTTAACTCCTTTGGGTGCAGAGAATGTGACAGCAAAGTTCGATTTAACTTTGGCTATGAGAGAGACAGACACAGAAATTGAAGGAATTTTAGAATACAATACAGATATTTTTGATGCGGCAACAATCATTCGCATGGGAGAGCATTTTCAGCATTTATTAGAAGCAATTATTGCCAATCCCGAACAACCTGTTACTCAACTTTCTCTATTAACAGAAGCAGAGCGCCATCAATTATTAGTGGAGTGGAATGATACAGCAGTCGAATATCCGTCAGATAAATGTATTCATCAGTTATTTGAAGAGCAGGTAGAGAAAAATCCTGATGCAGTTGCCCTCGTATTTGAGCAGGAACAATTAACCTATCAACAGCTAAACGCCAAAGCTAATCAACTTGCTCACTACCTGCAAAGTTTAGGAGTTAAAACTGAAACATTGGTGGGTATTTGTATAGAGCGTTCCCTGGAAATGGTAATAGGATTGTTAGGAATATTAAAAGCAGGTGGTGCTTATGTTCCGATAGATCCCAGTTATCCCGCAGAACGTTTGAGTTATATGTTAGAGGATGCAGCAGTACCAGTGTTGCTCACCAGTAAATCGGTAATGGAGCTTTTGCCAGAACATTCTGCACAGGTGGTGTGTTTGGATGGTAACTGGGATACCATTGCCAATCAGAGTTCTGAAAATATAGCTAGTGGAGTTAATCCAGAGAATTTAGCTTATACAATCTATACTTCAGGTTCTACTGGGAAACCAAAGGGAGCAATGAATACCCACAAGGGAATTTATAATCGTTTGCTCTGGATGCAGGATACTTATCAACTAATATCAAGCGATCGCGTTATTCAAAAAACTCCTTTTAGCTTTGATGTCTCAGTCTGGGAATTTTTCTGGCCTTTGCTAGCAGGTACAACTTTGGTAGTAGCTGCTCCTGGAATTCACAAAGATAGTGAAGCTCTGATTAATTTGATTGTTCAACAGCAAATTACCACAATTCATTTTGTGCCTTCAATGTTGAGCGTATTTCTACAAGCAGAAAAAATCAAAGATTGTAGTAGTCTCAAACGAGTAATTTGTAGTGGAGAAGCATTATCTTACCAACTTCAACAGGATTTTCAAGAAAAGCTCAAATGTGAATTACACAATCTCTACGGACCAACAGAAGCAGCAATAGATGTGACATTCTGGAATTGTGCAGTGCAAAAATATCCAGGAATAGTTCCCATAGGCCGTCCTATTGCCAATACCCAACTTTATATTCTAGACAAGAATAATCAACCAGTACCCATTGGAGTTGCCGGAGAATTACATATCGGTGGTGCAGGTTTAGCACGGGGATATCTGAACAGACCGGAATTAACAGCAGAAAAATTCATTATCTGGAAGGAGTCAGGAGGTAGGGACGTTGCATGCAACGTCCTTACGGAGTCAGGAGGGAAGAGGTTATATAAAACCGGAGATTTAGCTCGATATTTGCCCGACGGTAACATAGAGTATCTAGGTCGTATTGATAATCAGGTGAAACTCCGAGGTTTCCGCATAGAACTAGGAGAAATAGAATCGGTTTTATCAAGTTATCCTCAAGTACAGCAAACTGTAGTTATTATTCGGGAAGACAACCCAGGGAATAAGCGACTGGTAGCTTATATAGTTAGTTCTGACTCATCATTGAGTAGTGCGGAACTGCAATCCTACCTGCTGTCAAAATTACCAGAATATATGGTGCCGTCTGCTTTTGTCTTCTTAGAGACTATACCACTAACTCCCAATGGCAAAATAAACCGCAAAGCTTTACCAGCACCAGATATAGAATTAACTAGAACGTCCGAATACGTTCTACCTCAAACACCTATTGAAAAAGCATTAGCAAGTATTTGGCAAGAATTACTAAAGATTGAAAAAATTAGCATCCACGATAACTTCTTTGCGGTAGGTGGAGATTCTATTCTAAGTCTGCAAGTTGTCAACCGCGCTCAACAAGCTAAAATCAAGATTACTCCCAAACAGATATTTCAATATCCAACTATTGCACAATTAGCTCAGGTAGCAGAAAGTGTAACAGCTACATTAGCTCAACAAGGTATAGTTAGTGGCATACTACCCCTGACTCCCATTCAACAATGGTTTTTTGAGCAAAACAAATCCCAACCCCATCATTTTAATCAATCAATATTGTTGCAAGTTCCTGATACTGTCAAGCCAGAATTGTTGTCTCAAAGCGTATCTAAGTTATTAGAACATCACGATGCTTTACGTCTACGGTTTATCCGCACAGAGACTGGATGGCAGCAAACAAACCAGGAACTTGATGAAACAGTACCATTCGAGGTGGTAAATCTATCCGATATTCCTGAGTCGCAACAGTCGGCAAATTTATCGGAAATAGCCAACAACCGACAAGGGAGCTTGAACCTTTCAGAGGGGCCGCTAATGCGAGTGGTGCTGTTCGAGTTAGGAAATAATGGTCGCCGTTTATTAATTATCATTCATCACCTAGCAATTGATGGAGTCTCTTGGCGCGTTTTACTACAAGACTTGTTGATAGTTTACCAACAATTAGAACAAAAACAGACTGTAAAATTACCTCTGAAAACTACAGCATTTCAAGATTTTGCTATCCGTTTACAGGAATATGCCAAATCAGAAAAATTACAACAACAATTGAATTATTGGCGATCGCTACCTTGGTCTGAGTTCACTCCCATACCAGTAGACAATGATGTAAATTTAGAGCAAAACACAGTTGCATCTAAAGCTGAGATTTCAGATAGTCTTAGTGTAGAAAAAACTCGCGCCCTTTTACAGGAAGTTCCTGAAGCATACAATACCCAAATTAATGATGTACTACTAACAGCAACTCTACAAACCTTGAGTCAATGGATAGGGAAATCAACTGTATTAATAGACTTAGAAGGACACGGACGGGAAGATTTGTTTGAAGATATAGATTTATCTAGAACAGTAGGATGGTTTACCAGTTTATTCCCAGTGCTGCTAGCAGGTAATGATAGTAAGAAACTGGGAGAATCTATCAAGTCAGTGAAAGAACAATTGCGAGCTATTCCTGAACGTGGAATTGGCTATGGAATATTGCGTTATCTCAGTCGCGACTCTGAATTAAATACATTACCCAAAGCTCAAATTTGCTTCAACTATTTAGGTCAACTTGACAACACTCAATCCTCTGAAATAGATTGGCAAGTAGCATCAGAATCTATTGGAACCGAACATAGTCCAGAGGGAACTCGCAGTTATTTATTAGATATTAATGCAGCAGTAGTGGCTGGAAAACTGCAAGTCACCTGGAAGTATAGTCGTAATTTCCATAATGAATCTACGATAGAAAAGTTATCCCGTAATTACATAGAAGCATTAGAGCAACTGATAGAGCATTGTTTATCCCCAGAGGCGGGTGGTTATACACCTTCAGATTTTCCATTAGCTCAGTTAAACCAACTACAACTCGACCAAATATTGGCAGCAGAAAAACTGAATAAGATAGAATCTATATATCCTCTTTCTCCCATGCAACAAGGAATACTATTCCATGTCCTAGTTGCTCCAAATTCAGGAACCTATTTTAACCAGCTAGTCTTAACTTTATCTGGGGAATTTCAGGTTGAAGCTTTCCAACAAGCATGGCAAAAAGTAATAGATCGTCAGTCAATACTCAGAACTATGTTTGTCTGGGAAAAATGCCAACAACCACTACAGATAGTGCATCAACAAGTAGATTTGCCTTGGAATTATTTGGACTGGCAAACCCTCTCTAGTGCCGAACAACAAAATAATTTGGATACTTTACTGACAACCCAAAGACAAGATGGTTTTGCACTTAACCAAGCTCCTTTGATGCACTGTACTTTGATTCGGGTGTCGGAGCAAACTTATAAGTTTATTTGGAGTCATCACCATATTCTGATAGATGGTTGGGGATCGTCAATTATCTTTAAAGAAGTCTTGAACTTTTATCAAACACAGTATCTGGGTCAAGGTAGCAGTCTGCCAACCCCTGTTCCCTATAAAAATTACATTGCCTGGTTACAACAACAAGATTCTGTGGCAGCAGAGACTTTTTGGCGACGAACTCTATCAGGGTTTAAGACTCCGACTCCGCTATTGGAGGATAAGTCAAAGTCCGATAACTCTAAAATTGCACAGATAGACCACATAGAAAAATTACATTTATCATCTGCAACGACAAAAGCATTAGAATCTCAGGTTCGAGAACATCAGCTTACTTTATCCACACTAATACAAGGTATGTGGGCAGTGCTTCTGAGTTGTTATAGTGGAGAGTCAGATGTCTTGTTTGGGGTAACAGTTTCAGGTCGTCCTCCCAGTTTGCCAGGAGTAGAAAATATAGTGGGGCTATTCATCAATACTTTACCACTGCGGGTCAATGTTTCTGCCAATGAATCAATTTGGTCTTGGTTGAAAGCTTTGCAGGAACATCAAGCGGAATTACAGGAGTATTCCTATAGCCCACTGGCAGAAATTCAGAGTATGAGCGAACTACCTGGAGGAACTCCTTTATTTGAAAGTATTGTGGTGTTTGAGAACTATCCGATGGATGACTCTCTCAAACAAAATAGTGAATCTATGAGCGTAACTAAGTCTCAATATATCCTCAAAACCAGTACACCTTTAACTATGGTAGTAGCACCTGGTGAGGAGTTATTGGTGAGGATAGATTATGATGACAGTCGTTTTACAGCGCAGACTATAGTTCAAATCTTAGAAAATCTCAAAACTTTATTGGAGGCTATTGTAGCTAATACCCAAGCAACGGATATGGAGTTAACTGAGCTATTAGATATTGTTGACAAAGACCGAAAACGACAACAACTTCTCAAGGAACAAGAACTTGAGGCGAATAGTCGCCAAATGCTGAAAAAGATTAAACGAAAGCCAAAATCTACTCGCTAAAACTCATTTAGTCTTTAGGTAGATGAAGCGAACGCTATCATCTACCTATACTATATTTTCAACACCTTTATCCTAAAAAAAACCATGAACAAAACACCTAACCAACCTAGTCCAATGAAAATAGAGCGCGTCAAACGACAAGGGGTAAAACTATCCCCTCAAGACATGATTAAAATTGATTATTTTCAACCAGATTGCTCACTTCCTGTTGTCATTCAACCATCTACGGAAAAATTAAGTTTAATTAGTTGGGCAAGTAATAATAGAGAATTAATTGAAACTAATTTGTTAAAACATGGTGGTATTCTGTTCAGAAATTTCCAATTAAATACGATTACTGAATTTGAAATATTTATGCAATCTAATTTTGGCAAATTGTTAGAATATTCTTATCGTTCGACACCTAGAACTCAAGTTAGTAATCAGGTATATACTTCCACTGAATATCCGCCAGAACAATCAATTCCTTTGCATAATGAAATGGCATATACTCTCAGTTGGCCAATGAAAATTTGTTTTTATTGTGTTCAAGCATCAGAACAAGGAGGAGCTACACCAATAGCTAATAGTCGAAAGATTTTTGAGCGTATTAATCCTACTATTAGAGACAAGTTTCAGGATAAAAAAATTATGTATGTCCGTAACTATGGTAATGGATTAGATTTACCTTGGGAAACTGTTTTTCAAACTAATAATAAATCCGAAGTAGAAAAATATTGCGATCGCGCGGGAATTAAGTTTGATTGGCAAGAAGGAAATTCCCTCAGAACTTATCAAGTTTGTCAAGCTGTTGCTTCTCATCCAAAAACAGGAGAAATGGTATGGTTTAATCAAGCTCATCTATTTCATATCTCAAATTTAACAAAGCAAGTTCAAGAGCAACTTTTATCTGTTTTTGAAGAAGATGAACTGCCCCGTAATACTTATTATGGTGATGGTAGTCCTATTGAAACATCTATTCTTGATGAGATTCGCGAAATCTATCAGCAAGAAGCTGTACAATTTCCTTGGCAAGCTGGAGATGTTTTATTACTAGATAATATGCTGACTGCTCATGGTAGAACTCCTTTTGTTGGTAAGCGGAAAGTTGTAGTAGGAATGGCAGAAATTAATGAATAATTAATAATGAATAATTAATAATGAAAATTATCTTTAATTATCAATTATCAAGATGTCTTTGACAATGGGAATTAGGGTGTTGTAATGCCTCCTTTCCTGCGGAATGCTACGCAAACGCCAACACCCAATCAAGGTAAAACTTGCAATGCAGGAGAATATATCATATTTGACTATATTCCGATCGACTATAGCAATCCTAAGTAGGTTGTAAAAATTCAAAAACTATAAATAAGCTCCGAAACTTTTACCCATTGCCTATTTTATATTCCCAAATAGTAGCAATATTTTTGACACAAATAAAATAGGATTGCTATATAAATATATATAATTTACGAAAAAATAATAGCAGTAAAAATATGAATAATTTGGTAGCTGAAACAAAACAAGAAATTACTGAAGGATATGGGCTATCTCCACAACAAAAACATCTGTGGTTGTTGCAAAAAACTGAAAAAATAGGAATATATTTAGCTCAATGTGCAATTTCAATTCCTGGCAAGGTAGACTTATCAATACTCAAATCTGCCTTACAAAAAATTGTTGAACGCCATGAAATTTTCCGCACAAACTTCGACTCATTGCCAGGCATGATCGTTGGAGTACAAATTATTAGAGATGAGAATATTTCTTATAATATTTTCTGGGGAAAAGAATATGATTTAACTCAAGTAGAAACAGCTCATAAAACTGCTGAATTTGCTAGAATTTCGGAAAATTTAGCTCAAAATTTTTTCGATCTAAAAAAAGACTTTCTTTTTCACGCATCTCTTGTAAAATTATCTCCTGAACAACAAACTTTACTAATTACTTTACCTGCTCTAATTGCTGACTCTAAAAGTCTGCAACTTTTAGTCAATGAACTTAACCAAGAATATGCTGCTTGTCTAGAAGGAAATGAGTTACCAGAAGCTGAATTACAATATGCTGATATTGCTGAATGGCAAAATCAATTACTTGCAGCAGAAGAGGCTGAATTAGGAAAAGAATATTGGGAAAAACAAGACATTTCTAATCGTTTCAATTTAAAACTTCCTTTTGAAAAACAGTCAGAAGCATTTCAGCCAAAAGTTCAACAAAATATTATAGATTCAGATTTAGCTACCAAAGTAGACAACATAGCTAAACAATTAGATATCTCAACATCGGACTTTTTATTAACTTGTTGGTTAATATTAATCTGGCGACTAACAGGAAAGTTAAATATTGTAGTTGGCCTGGTGAGCGATGGTCGAAAATATGAAGATTTAGAACAAGCATTAGGATTATTTGCTAAACATTTACCTTTGTCTTTTCAAGTTCAGGAATACTTGAAGTTTAATGAATTATTAGAACAGGTAAAAGCATCAATATCTGATATTTTTAAATGGCAGGATTATTTTACTTGGGAACAATTTATTTCGACCACTGAAAACTACTCTGAACAATCTTTTTTACCTCTGAGTTTTGAATTTATAGAACTGAATAATGTTTCTCAAAATGTTGATTTTCAAATAGACAGGATTTACACTTGTACTGATAAATATAAAATTAAACTTGTAATTACTCAAGATAACAACTTAAGTGCAGAACTTCACTATGATGCTAATGCCTATAATTCTGAAGATATCCAGAGATTAACTGAACAATTCCAAGTATTATTAGCAAGTGTAGTCGAAAATCCTGTAGCAGACATTAGTAAGTTAAAAATTAATGCTAGTCATCACCTGCAACAACTCCTAATTGATTTTAACCAGACTCAAGAATTTTATCCCCAAGATAAATGTATTCATCAGTTATTTGAAGAACAAGTACAAAAAACACCTGATGCAGTTGCAGTAGTATTTGAAAAACAACAGTTAACTTATCAGCAGTTAAATGCCAAAGCTAATCAACTTGCTCATTATCTGCAAAGTTTAGGTGTAAAACCGGAAACACTGGTAGGTATCTGCATCAACCGCTCTCTGGAAATGATTGTAGGATTACTGGGAATATTAAAAGCAGGAGGTGCTTATGTTCCTATTGATCCGAGTTATCCAACAGAACGTTTAGCTTATATGTTGGAAGATGCAGCGCTGCCTGTTTTGCTAACGAGTGAATCAGTATTGCCTAGTTTACCAGAACATTCTGCACAAGTTGTTTGTTTAGATAGTAACTGGGATACTATTGCCAATCAAAGTATTGATAACCCAGTTATTGAAGTAACTCCAGATAATTTAGCTTATGTAATTTATACTTCAGGTTCCACAGGAAAACCAAAGGGAACCATGATTATTCATAGAGGAGTGGTAAATTATTTAAGCTGGTGTACAAAAGCATATCAGGTAAAAGAAGGAAATGGAGTTCCTGTTAATTCTTCTATTGGGTTTGATGCTACGGTAACTGCCTTTTTCTCTCCTTTGTTGACAGGGAAAGAAATGATTTTGTTACCGGAAGATAATGAAATAGAAGCTCTGAAAGAACTTTTATGTTCCCAAAATAATTTGAGTTTAGTGAAACTGACACCAGCTCACTTGCAAATACTCAATACTCTGATACCACCAGAAAAAGCATCCGATGAAACCAGAGCATTCATTATTGGTGGAGAAGCATTACCAGCAACAACCGTATCATTTTGGTCAAACAATGCTCCAGAAACAAAACTAATTAATGAATACGGACCAACTGAAACAGTAGTAGGTTGTTGTGTGTATCAGGTGAAACCAGAGGATTCTCTCAAAGAAGTAATTCCTATCGGTTCTCCTATTGCCAATACTCAACTGTATATTCTAGACAAACATCAGCAACCAGTCCCCCTAGGAGTACCAGGAGAATTGTACATCGGCGGGGCTGGTTTAGCTCGTGGATATCTGAACAGACCAGAATTAACAGCAGCAAAATTCATT
>NZ_JAAHGU010000039.1:51458-54958 GCF_010692685.1 Okeania sp. SIO2F5
ACTGTATATTCTAGACAAACATCAGCAACCAGTCCCCCTAGGAGTACCAGGAGAATTGTACATCGGCGGGGCTGGTTTAGCTCGTGGATATCTGAACAGACCAGAATTAACAGCAGCAAAATTCATTATCTGGAAGGAGTCAGGAGGTAGGGACGTTGCATGCAACGTCCTTACGGAGTCAGAATTTGGAAGGGAAGAATTTGTAGGGGCGAATGGCTATTCATCCCTACAGAAGTTAGAAGGGAAGAGGTTATATAAGACAGGAGATTTAGCTCGTTATTTATCCGATGGCAATATAGAATATTTGGGTCGCATTGATAATCAGGTGAAAATTCGCGGTTTCCGTATTGAACTTGGAGAAATAGAAGCAGTATTAAATCAACATCCTGCAATACAGCAGTCAGTAGTAATCATGCGAGAAGATAGAGAAGGCGATCGCCGTTTAGTTGCCTATTTTGTCAGTAGTATTGACGAAACCTCAAATTCAAACAACAATTTTGGAAAAACTGCAACTAATTTGCCTGAAAAAACCCTCTCAGATTCTCTTCACAGCGAACTGCGTCTCTTCTTAGCAGAAAAATTACCAGAGTACATGATTCCCATATTTGTACCTCTCAAAAAACTACCTCTAACAGCAAATGGGAAAGTAGATCGACGCTCTTTACCTAAACCGGAGTCAGTACAATCTAGGTCAAAGGCTAAATTTGTAGCTGCACGCACTCCTGAAGAAAAGCTATTAGCAGATATTTATGCAGAAGTTTTAAAAATTCCTCAAGTTAGCATATACGATAACTTTTTTGAGTTAGGTGGACATTCCCTCACAGCAATGCAATTAGTTTCTAAAATATCCACAGCAATGAATGTTAGTCTTTCACTACAAAGTTTATTGTCACATCCCACAATTGCTGAATTAACTGATAGTATTACCGAATTACTACAAAACCAAAAAGATACTCATACTAATGAATTTCCCAAAATATTAAATCAGGCAAATCAGGAACTTATTAATCATAAAAAATCTGAATTTCTAGAAGTTGAACATCGTTCTTTATTGTCTTTATTGTCCGTAGGAAAAATTCCCCCTGTAGATTCTGCATCTTTAGGTTGCATAGATGCATCCTATCTAGCAACTTCTGGTTTAAGTCGGGATTATGTTGTTGAAAATTTCTTTGAAAATCTTCCATTTTTGAGAAGTGTCCGAGAAACTAATTGCGGTCGAATTGCTGGCATAATTATACCTGAACTTAGTTCAGAGCTATATAGCAATCAGGATGTTCTAGTTAGTAAAATTATTGAAGCTTTAGAAATGGCTGGGCGAATAGGTGCTAAATGTGTTT
Source organism: Okeania sp. SIO2F5 (assembly GCF_010692685.1). Taxonomy (NCBI): domain Bacteria; kingdom Bacillati; phylum Cyanobacteriota; class Cyanophyceae; order Oscillatoriales; family Microcoleaceae; genus Okeania; species Okeania sp. SIO2F5. Next base: position 52,796 of record NZ_JAAHGU010000039.1, read on the forward strand.
CTTTGACTGGCTTAATTCCTTCTGCTACTGATTATGGTCGTGCTATTACAAAAGCAATTGCTAATCGCCAGGATTTGCCCAAAATTACTACTGGACATGGAACTACTGGTGCTGCTGTTATACTCACTATTAAAAAGGTTTGCGAGGAAAGCGGACGGAATTTAAGTGGAGAAAAAGTTGGATTTTTAGGTTTAGGTTCGGTAGGGACAAATGTACTTTCATTAATGCTTAAATGTTTACCACATCCTCAAGAAATTACTCTTTGTGATATTTATAGTAAGTTAGATTTACTAGAGAATATTAAGCAAGAATTAGTTGAAATTTTTGGCTTTAAAGGTAAAATAAATTTAGCATTATCAACAACAGTAGTACCTCCTGAAATTTACAACTCTACTTTAATTGTTGGTGCTACAAATGTGCCTAATGTATTAGATATTATACAAGTTAAGTCGGGTACTATTATTATTGATGATTCAGCTCCCCATTGTTTTGACCCAGACTTAGCTATTCAACGCTTTGAGGAACATGGAGATATTTTATTTAGTGAAGGTGGAGTGTTGCGATCGCCCGTTCCTATTAATAGTTTAATCTACTTTCCACCACATATAGCAAACCTAATGAGCAACGATCAAAGAGAAACAACTTTAAATCCAAACCCTTTTAATATAATGGGTTGCGCTTTTTCCAGTTTACTTTCATCTCGGTTTGAGCAACTACAACCAACTGTGGGGTTTGTTGATGGGCAACATTCTCACTCACATTATCAAGTTTTGCAAGAATTAGGATTTGAAGCAGGGGATCTACATTGTGGTGAATATGTACTTCCAAAAACATCAATTGCCAATTTTCGACACCATTTTGGCAAAGATTTAGGAAAGCAGTAACTATAGTTATTAGACCATTATTGCCTTTAAATTTAATTAGGAATTTTGATTAAGTAAGTTCCTAATTAAAACCACATTCAAAATCTACTGTAAATTTCACTTCCACGTTAATATTATCACTGCTTATACAAACATAATATATATTTTACAGGAAAAAAAAATCCTTTTATAATAATTAATTAGATACAATTTATGAAAATATCTCTCGCTCAAATTAACCCTATTATTGGTGATATTTATGGTAATGCTAAATTAATTTTAGAGGCAGCGCAAAAAGCACAAATTTTAAATGCTAAGTTGATGATAACTCCAGAATTATCATTGATAGGTTATCCACCACGAGATTTATTAATTTATCCTAGTTTGATTGAAGCTGCTGCTGTAGAATTAGAAAGTTTAGCTCAAAATTTACCATCAGAAATAGCTGTTTTAGTAGGAACTGTAACTTTTAATTATCAAGCTGCTGAAAAAGGAGAAAAATCTTTATTTAATAGTGCAGCTTTATTAAGCAATGGAAAAGTCAAACAAATATTTCATAAACGACTTTTACCGACTTATGATGTCTTTGACGAAGACCGATATTTTGAACCTGGCAAAAGTAGCGATTTTTTCACATTAGAAATTTCTCCAGAAATATCAGAATCTTCAGCTAAAGTTGGTGTGACTATTTGCGAAGATTTGTGGAATGATGCAGAATTTTGGGGAAAGCGAAATTATACTTGTGATCCGATGAAAGAATTAGCGGAACAACAGGTTGATTTTGTAGTTAATATGTCAGCTTCTCCTTACCGAGTAGGCAAACAAAAATTGCGAGAGGCGATGTTAGAACATAGTACGAATCGTTATCAAATACCAATTATTTATGTTAATCAAGTTGGTGGAAATGATGATTTAATTTTTGATGGCTGTAGTGTAGTTTTTAATAGTGTTGGGAATGTGATTTATCATGCTAAAGCTTTTGAAACAAGTTTGGCAGTTGTAGAATTTAATTCGGCAAAAAAAGATTTAACTTCAGAGAATTTTGAAAGTATAGATTTGCCCAAAAGTGAGGATGAAGAAATTTGGTCTGCTTTGGTTTTAGGCGTAAAAGATTATCTGCACAAGTGTAGTTTTTCTAAAGTTGTTCTAGGTTTAAGTGGGGGAATAGATTCAGCTTTAGTTGCAGCGATCGCTACTGCTGCTTTAGGTAAAGAAAATGTTTTTACTATTTTAATGCCTTCTCCTTACAGTTCCGATCATTCTGTTAAAGATGCTTTGGAATTAGTGGAAAATTTGGGTG